>DASZMF010000743.1:0-6914 GCA_035552035.1 Candidatus Angelobacter sp. | reverse complement strand
CCATCCAGATCGTCAACAACGTTTTTGGCGGAACCTTCAGCTCGCGCATCAATATGAACCTGCGTGAGGATAAACACTGGTCCTATGGCGTTTTTGCCGCGATACCCGCAGCACGCGGACAGCGGCCTTATTTCAGTTTGTCTCCTGTACAGACTGACAAAACGAAAGAATCTTTGGCGGAACTGGTCAAGGAATACCATGACGTCGTCAGTTCCAAACCCATTGAAGAAAAAGAGCTGGAGCGCGAGCAGGGCAACGCTACTCTGGGTCTGCCGGGATCATTTGAAACCGTGCAACAGCTAGCGGGCGCATATGGCCAGATCATTCAATATGGACTGCCGGAAGATTACTTCAATACTTACACGCAGAAGGTGCTGGCCATTACACCTGATTCAGCCAATGCCGTCGCCAAAAAACTCATTCTGCCTGATCACGTAATTTGGGTAGTGGTCGGCGACATGAGCAAAGTGGAAGCCGGTATCCGCGAACTGAACCTGGGTGAGATCCACAAAATAGATGTGGATGGAAATCCGGTGAAGTAAACTCTTGCAACTCTCACGACGGCGGAGGATGAAATAATCTCCGCCGTCAAAGCCTTAAGCCCACCGCAAGGTGGGCTTTTTAGTTTGGATTTAAAGATTACTCAATTACCAACTTCCCCAATTACCCAGTTTCAACGCGGCCTCCCAGCAGCGGCATTTATTTTTGCTCCCCATCCTGCCTCGTCACCAAGACAGATGCCCAGGCACAAATTCGTCTCATTAAGGGAAAATAATTCCTTTTTAGAACTCAAAAAAAGAGCCGGCGGCAGCTCGGTAATTTCACGCTCCATTAACCCAATTTCCTCAGCGCAAGTGCATACTCTAAACAAGTTCAGCATAGCAAGCTGGACGAACGAAATTGAATTTTCTTGGTCGAAGACTTCTCAGTCCGACGGAGGTTTTATGCTAGTCCGAACGATTTACTCTTCAGCTAAGCTCTATGCCAGCACACTCTCTGACCGGCTGGCTCTTCGCATCATGCTGCTTTTCGTAAGGTAGCGTCTTCTTTTCTCGCGGGACAGGCTTTCAGGGCGCAATCGATTTGTGCTGTGGCATGTTATCCGGAATAATCAGCTGAATTTCTTAAAAGGGATATAGTAAGAAAATACGTCTTATATAAAGACGTGCTTTCGTAAGCCTGCAAGGAGATCGTGCCCTCATGCCAACACTGTCCATTAAGAAAGACGACCTTAAATTTCTGAACAGCGGAACCGGTTCAATCGACATTGATATCCAAAAATTACCGCTCGACAAGCCTCTCGATCCCAGCACCCCAGCCTTGCTGAATGCAAATTTCAACGTAGCGGCTGGGCCAGCATTCTCTTTCGGTCCGGCTGGCGATCTAAAGCTCAGCATTTCTGCCGGCACCACGGCCACTCTTACGCCCTATTTCGCAACTGACAAAGCACTGGATGCCCACGGCCTCACTAAATTCTTTGACGCGAATCCCCATAAATATATTCTGGCGCTCGATATCGCCGCCAAGGCCGCGGCCGATGGCACGTTCACCTATAAGTATTCCATTCTTTCTGCCGGGGCAGAACTCAAGGCCGGCGCAGACGGCGAATTCTGGTTCAGCCGCGCCTACGACACAAGCCAGAACCTGGGTGACGTGCTGCAGGACCTTTTCTCCAATCTGTGTCCGCCTTCGAGCGTGTCTGGCCCGCTGAGCGCCGGCAACGTGATCTACCTGGAATACGGTGGCTATCTCAATTTTGGTTTGAATGCTTCCGTGGGATACGAGATGCAGGGCACACACTCCATAGACATCGCCAACCTGCTCTTGTCTGAAAGCTACTCTCTAAGCATCCTCGGCAAAGTGGGACTGACCGCCGCTGTGGCGGGAAATTTCTCTATTCAGTTGCGAAGCGGAGACACCGATCCTTCATGGATCCATGTGACTGCACAGAAGAAGCACAGCAACCAGCTGAGTTTTGCCGCGGACGTAACCGTGGGCCTGACCACTCAATCCACCGGACTGCCCGGCAGCGCGCAGGAGTTTCTGGGGGCCTTGCTGGGAGTAAATGCCAAGAACTGGCTCAACTTTGCCCAGCAGATTATCAGCAGCAAAAGCCCTGATGATCTCAAGAAAAGCCTGGACTCGCTCTCTGAGAGCTTTGTAACGCAGTGGGTCGGCAAGGGCATTGATCAACTGGCCACGCCGGAGTTCGTAAGCCTTTTGGCCGATGCCAATAAGATTGTCACCGACTACCAGAACCTCGATACCACGGCCATCAATTTATTTGATAAATATTTCGCGCAGGGCGAGCCCGCGCTGGTGCAGGCCCTGCAGCAGTTAAGGCATTTAACATCGCTCGATCAACTGGCCACGCTTTACACCAACAGCAATCTCACCAAGTTTGTTGAAGAGCTTACCGGCGGCGATCCGTTGGCATGGATTCTGAACAAAGCAGATCTGAAGGATCCCGCGGGAAATTCTCTCACGCAGCCGATTCTCGATATCTTCAATGGCCGGGTTGAAGACGCGCTTTCACTCCTGCAGGACGATGCTCACTCCCTGCTCAAGAAATACATTACTCTGGCTAAAACAAAGTTCTCGATTGACGACTTTGTCAATCAGCTGGCCGGGGTTACCACCATTGACGGCCTGAAGAAAAAAGCCGATGACCTGTTGAATGGCTTTATCGAGCGGATCATCGGCCAATCGATCGACAGCATAGACAAGGGAAAGCTTTCCAAAGTGCTGACCGCTCTGCAAAAAATCAACAGCATTGAGACCACCCTGTACACCAAGCTTACAGACACGCTGAACCAGACCGCATCCCTGGATTTGCACGCCGAATACAGCCGCGCCGCGGAAACCGACGCGCTGTTGGAAATTGAAGTGAATCCGGCTACTGCCGCTGGAAGCCAGATTCTCCATGCTGCCTCGCGCGGAGATTTTACCGGCGTAATGGGCATGCCCATAACCAATGATTATCGCGTGATGGGCGGTACCTTGCTGGACCAGCTTACCCGCGCCAGTAAGCTGACTTTCAACGTCGCTGGCTGGCACTCCAACTTTCATTACTCTTCCATCGAATCGGTTATCCTCAGCACGCAGCAGCAGATTGTTGCCGGCGACAAGGGCACGCTCACTGTTTTTACCACCATTGATCTCAAAGATACCGAGGACATTGAAAATAACCGTCAGCAATTGCACGCCACGTTCCTTTTGCGACTGATTGGCGAGACGCAGGGAAGCATCAATACACCACCGGCTTTTGACAGCAAGAGCCAGAAGTACCTCATGGACACAGTCACCGGCATGTCTGCCAGCTATGAGTTGGTGCTTGAGAACAGCAAGGCTACCCAGCAGCGTGTGGCAGATTTCCTGAAATTCGCGACCCAGTTTAATTTGACCCAGGCGACCATCGCCACAGTGCTTCCATATATGGACTCAGAGACCAGCGGTGGCAAGGTGGATTATGGAGACGTAAAAGCCGACTATGAAGTCCAGTTTACTGACTCGGCCATAGCCAGGATTTTCACCGCGACCCTGCCGGAAAGCGTTATCCGGAACATTATGCGTTCAGTAACGCTGGCCGTGCTGGTGGCGGACGAGTCACTGCAAGACGTTGGCTGGGCCTATGCCACGCCGCGTGTTTACCAATCCTGGAAAAACAGCGGCGGACAATTGATCAACCCGATCACCTCGCTACAATTCACGGTGGATCCCTCGCCTTTCTCCGCGCCAACCAATGATGGTACGGTAATTTTGAAACCGTTCCAGATTTCGACTTTGACGAGCTTCTTCCGTAATGAAGATTCTGTTGTTGCGGCCTTCCTGAGGCTGCAGGCACTGGTGCAATCCAATACCAAACTGGACCCCAATGCGTTCGCCACTCAGATGAAAGCTTTTTCTGACAGCTTTTCACTCTTCGATAAAGGCATGCGCACGAATGCGATCTTCAGTGTGTTCGATAAATTGATCGCACAAACACAACCATCGGCCAGCGCGCGCGGATCATCACTGAAGCTCACCTCCACGGTCGCGCCGAACCCCACGCGAACCAAGGTGTTGCTGGCGTTGCCCGCATAGATAATTGCCTGCATAAATAAAGGTGGCCGGCGCTTGCGTCGGCCACCTTTTCCACTTCATCATTTTCCTTCGTAAGCACATCCTACAATTACTTTATTCATAATATTAGCGACCTATAAATCTTTATAGGTCGCAATATAGGTAAAACCACCCACTTCTCCGCTGTAACTATCCATTTTCAGAATTCAGATTGATTTCCCGGCCATACAGTGTTAAAAGAAGCTCAGATGCTCAAGCCAATTTGCGTTCTTTCTTTCTGCGTTCTGCTCGCCTTGCCGGCAGCTGCGCAAGGTGCCCGCCCGTCTGCCGATACCGCCCAGGAAGCGGCCCTGATTCAGCAGCTTGCCACGCGCGTGCGCTATGAAAATGACGGCACTGGCCTGCAGGAAGTAACCGCTGCAATCCGCATACAGAGCCAGGCTGGTGTTGAACGCTATGGACAATTGGAGTTTGGCTATAGTTCAGCTACGGAAAAGATGGAAGTTAACTATGTCCGGGTGCGCAAGCCCGATGGGCAGGTAGTGGAAACTCCCGCCGCCAATGCCCAGGATTTTGCCCCGGAGATACTCCGCTCCGCGCCTATGTACAGCGACTATCGCGAGCGCCACATCACCGTGGTGAGTCTGCGCCCCGGAGACGTTCTGGAATATCGCACCACCACGCTCATCACCACGCCGCTGGCCACTGGAGAATTCTGGTACGAGCACAGGTTTCCCAGGTACGCCGCTGTGGTACAGGCGCGTCTTGACGTGGATGTCCCCAAGTCGCGCGAACTGAAGTTGAAGAGTCCCAGGCGCAAATACACCACAACTGAATCCGGCGACCGAAAGATTTATAGCTGGGTGGTTGAAAATATCTCGCCTGATCGCAAAGAACGCGACGATGCAGAAGACGCCGAGGACGAGAGCGACGATGCCAGTCCTGACGTACAGCTCACCACATTTAAAGACTGGCAGCAGATTGCACACTGGTATGCCACGCTGCAAGGCGAGCGGGTGGTGGTGGATGACGCTGTTCAGAAGAAGGCCGCTGAGTTGACTAAGGGCGCAACTACGCCTCGCGAAAAAGCACAGCGCCTCTATGACTATGTCGCGCAGGATATCCGCTATGTCAGCCTTTCCTTCAGCGTAGGACGCTTCCAGCCGCACGCCGCTCCGGAAGTCATGCAGGGCAGTTACGGCGATTGCAAAGACAAGCACACGCTTCTCTCTGCGTTGCTGCGCGCTTCGGGTATACAGAGCTATCCCGTTCTGATTGACTCCAGCCGTAAACTGGATGAAGACATACCATCACCAGCGCAGTTTGATCACGTCATTACCATCGCACTCATCGACAAGGAATGGGTCTGGCTCGACGCAACTTCTGAGGTGGCTCCCTTTGCGCTGCTTTTATATCCCCTGCGCGACAAGCAGGCAGTGCTGGCCTCCACTGATTCTCTGGGCGGGCTGCGCCGCACACCGTCCACTATTCCTGGCAAAAACACCTGGTCATTTTCTAACGACGGCAAGATTTCTGAGAACGGTGCAATCGATTCCAGCATCGTTGTCTCGGCTGAGGGAGATACTGCTGTTTTTATGCGGATGGCCTTCCGCAGTACGTCTCAGGCGGACTGGAAACGGCTGGCAGAATATTATGCGCGCGGTCAAGGACTGCCGGGACAAGTGTCTGACGTGGAAGTGACCGAACTGGAAAACACAGCCAAGCCACTACGCCTGGCGTACAAATATCACGACGATGCTTATTTCAAGGTGCCCAGCAGCAATGCCGCGTTTTTCCCGTTTTCTCCGCTGCAATTGCCGCGCCTGCGCAAGCCAAAAGCCGGGGAGCAGCTTGACCTGGGGCCAATGGTAGAGATGCACGACAAAACGCATCTGCAATTTCCCGCCAACTATGCGCTCAAACTGCCGCCGGAAGTAAAGCTCTCCCGCGACTACGCCGATTACGCGTTGACCTATAAATTCGCCAACGGCACGCTGGACGCCGACCGCACCATTATTTTCAAAGCCAGCAAACTGCCCGCGTCCCGCCGGTCAGACGTACAGTCCTTGCGCAGCGTGGCCATGAACTATGCGGAGCAGAGCATTACCGCGGACGTACGCTTAGTGGCAAGAAACGCAGTCGTTGCTTCCACCTCTGCTCCTTCCGCTTCGGTTGGCGGTGAGACGCTGCAGGAGATGCGCAAAGCCGGAACCAGGGCGCTGCAGCAAAGAGATTTCCAGACGGCCGCAGACATCTTCAAGCGCATGGTCGATAAGGAACCTAAAAGCGAAGATGGCTGGGACCAACTCGGCCGCGCTTACGCGGGGTTAAGCAATCACGCCGACGCCATCGGCGCGTATCGCAAGCAAGTTGAGGCGAACCCGTTCAATAAGCGTGCTTACAATGATCTTGGCTGGGAACTGCAACGCCAGGGCAAATATGAAGAAGCGCTGGATGCCTACGGCAAGCAGCTGGAAAATGTCCCGGTGGACCCGCGTGGCGCGGAAGTATCGCGGGCTTCTGCTGGTGCAGTTAAAGCGCAACAAAGAAGCGCTGAGTGAATTGGAGACCGCAAACACCGCCTCGGAGGACGATCCAGAGATCGAACTGGCTTTGGCGCAACTGTATGCCTCCAGCGGCAACCAGCAAAAATCCAGCGAGCTGATGAAGAGCGTAATCGGCAGTCCCACGGCAACGCAGGGCGGAGACCTGTTTGCAGTCGCGCTGCGTGATGACATTAATGCAGATGAAACTCTCAGCGACGCCAAAAATATTGTGGATACCATCGGAGAGCAGTTTGAATCCGGCGCTTACGCGGAAGACTCGCCTGAAGTCAGCTCTGCCAAGTATTT
>DASZMF010000742.1:0-10841 GCA_035552035.1 Candidatus Angelobacter sp. | reverse complement strand
GTCTCGATGTGGTGCAGTTGCACAAAATCCTGCTGGAGCGAATTCTGGGAATTTCCGAAGAGGCCATTCGCAACCAGGAAAATATCCGCTATGAACGTGACGCCTTTGAAGCCATCTCCTGGGTCCGGCAAGGCGCAAATGTAGCCTTCCTGATGAACCCGGCCAAGATCGACCAGGTACGTGACATTGCTTTTGCCGGTGAAGTGCTCCCGCAAAAATCCACTGATTTTTATCCCAAATTGCTGAGCGGCCTTACGATCTATGCGCTGGAATAAACCAGTTTTAGCGCTGGGCCTGGCACTGGCGATTGTCGTGTTGTGCAGCATCACATTTATTGCCGGTGCGGCACCGGAGCAGCAACTCACGGTTTACGCCGCTCAAGGCAGTTATTCCCTTTCTGTAATGGATCGCGGCGGCAAACCGTATATTGCCGTCGCCGACCTGCTTTCGCCACTGGGCGCTTCTTCACCGCAGTTGAAAGGTAAAGAGTGGCGGCTGGAACTCAACAAAGCAGAAGCACGCTTTACTGAAGACAAGGACAAAGCTCTCATCCGGGGCCATCAGGCTGATTTAAGTGGCAAAGTGCTGGTGGAAGACGGTCGCCTGCTGGTTCCCATGGAAGGTGCTCTACCGCTCTTGAGCCGCCTGCTGAATACCACTGTCGATTTTCATCAGCCCTCGCGGCGTATTTTTGTGGGAAACACGCTCACCCACTTCCATGCCGAATTCAAGAATCAAGATCAACCCGTGCTTATGTTGAATTTCAGCCAGCCCGTAAAGCCGGAAACAAGCCATGAACAGGACCACACCACGCTCATCTTCCGTAAAGAGCCTTTGATATCGTCGGCCAATAAGCAGCAGTTTGGTGATGGCGCAATTCAATCTCTGGCCTATAGCGAGGAAAACGGAACGGCTTTACTCACCGTGACTGGCAATGCTGCTTTGCAGATCACACGCAGTGACGATGGCAAGACCATCACGCTGCAACCGGAGAAACCTGCGGCAGCCGAGGCCCAGGAAAATGAACCGACACCGCAGGGCACGTCCGCAACAACTGAAGCACAGCGGCATGCGCCAGAATTTTTTGTGATGATCGACCCCAGCCACGGCGGCTATGACAAAGGCGCAAGTTTTGGCGGCAGGCTGAATGAAAAAGACATTACGCTCCGGCTGGCGCGGGAATTACACAAAGAGCTTGAGGAGCGTGGCATTGCCTCGCGTCTTCTCCGCGACGGCGATATTGAACTTGGTCTGGAGCGTCGCGCTGAGATCACCAACGAACAGCATGCAGGCATGTATGTGGCGCTTCATGCGGGGCGTCCGGGAAAAGGCGTGCGCGTCTATGCGCCATTCCTGACTGATCCGCAGCAACCCGCCGGGGGACGCTTTATGCCCTGGGAGAGCGCGCAGTCCGGCGCTCTGACTCGCAGTCAGACGGCCGCGCAGGCCGTGGCTATTGAATTACGTAAGAAAGGCCTCACCGCTTCCGCTCTGGGCTTGCCGCTGCGCCCTTTGAACAATATCGTAGCACCGGCAATCGCCGTGGAATTAGCTCCAGATGGCGATGACCTTCAGTCGTTGGAAAACCAGAGACGGCAAAACTCGGTGGCTTCGGGCATTGCATCAGGAATTGCCCAGGTTCGCAGCCAGATGGGGGGACATCAGTGATTCCCCGGCATTTTCAAATCACCGTCGCTCTCGTTCTTGTGGCCATTCTGGTGAGCGGCGTGGTCATTATCCGTCTCACACATAAGGAAGAAGCCCTCACACAGCAAGCAGCCGATGCTACGCCGGTAGCGCCCATCATTGGAGGCAAGCAAGAACAAATTCAGGTGCTGGTGGCCTATGATGACGATCAAGTCCTGCGCTGGCGTACAGCCGATGTTTTTCTGCCCGCAGACCGGGGGCTTCGCGCCCGCGAAACATTGCGGTCTGTGCTGGCACAATATCTGCAAATGCCTTCACCGCATCCGCTGGCGAGAGGCGCTGATATAAAAGATGTGTACTTCATTAATCCTGAAACAATGATCGTAGATACCACCACACAATTTGCTGACGGCCATCCTTCAGGAATTCTGCTGGAAGAGATGACACTGACTTCGCTCATTGAAACGCTGACCGCGAACGTTCCCGGCGTAACCAAAATTAAATTTCTCGTCGACGGCAAAGAGCGTGAGACGCTCGCCGGCCACGCTGACTTGATGTCTTTTTACCAGACAGCCGCCGTGCACGAGATGGCCAAGGAGTTCGAATAGCTTTGTCTCCCACCATTGGCGTTTTTGACTCCGGCTTTGGCGGCCTTACCGTGTTGCGAGAATTGCGCAAAGCACTCCCTGCAGCGAACTATCTTTATTTTGGTGATACCGCACATCTCCCATACGGCGCAAAATCAGTGCGGACAGTGGCCAAATACGCCATTGCCGCCGCGCAGTTTCTGGAGCAGCAAGGCATTGCCATGCTGGTGGTGGCCTGCAATACAGCTACAGCTTTGGCGTTGGATGACATTGCAGCGGCGGTAAAGGTGCCTGTCGTGGGCGTCATAGAGCCGGGAGCACAGCGCGCAGCAGCCATCTCAAAAACAAAGAAGGCAGTCGTCATCGCCACCGACGCTACGGTCACAAGCCATTCGTATCATCGCGCGCTCACCAACCTGGGCCTTAACGCCACGGAGAAAGCCTGTCCTCTGTTTGTTCCTCTGGTGGAAGAAGGATGGGTGGAGCATCCTGTGACAGAGCAAGTAGCTCACATATACATTGACCAGCTTTTTGAGGACGGAGCACGAGATGCCGATGTTCTGGTACTGGGCTGCACGCATTATCCACTGCTTCGTCCGCTGCTGCGCAGAGTTGTGCCAGAACACGTGGAGATTGTGGATTCAGCCGAATCAACCGCAGCCAAAGTAGTCGAGATGCTGGGAAAAGAATCGGGACAGGGTGCACCCGGCAGCCTGCGCTGTTACGCTACAGACTCCGTAGAAAAGTTCCGGCGGCTGGGCGGCAAATTTCTTGGGCACGAGATTGAAAATATTGAATTGGTTGACATTGAAAAGTAACGACACTGAAAAGTAATGACCTCAAAAAATAATAAAGATACCTTCTTTCGCACAGACAATCGGACGCCGGAGCAGATGCGTCCTGTAAACATTATCCCTGAATTCATCTCAACCGCGGAAGGCTCCGCGCTGATTGAGGTAGGCAATACGCGCGTGATCTGTACCGCGTCCATTGAAGAAAGCGTGCCGGGCTTTACCAAAGGCAGCGGCAAAGGCTGGATCACCGCCGAATACAGCATGCTTCCCCGCTCTACCCTGACGCGCACACCGCGCGAAGCCAGCCGCGGTCGCCAGAGCGGACGCACTCATGAAATCCAGCGGCTCATAGGACGCGCCATGCGGGCCGTGGTGGATCTCAAGCAACTGGGCGAGCGCACTATCACCTTGGATTGTGACGTGATTCAGGCAGATGGCGGCACGCGCACTGCGTCCATTACTGGCGCTTTTGTGGCCATGGGACTGGCCATGCAGAAACTGGTGGAAGCGGGCACACTCTCCGCTGCGCCCATCCGCGACTTTGTGGCTGCGACGAGCGTGGGCATCGTAGAAGGAGAAATTCTGCTCGATCTTTGTTACGAAGAAGACTCACAGGCGGAGGTTGATCTCAATTTTGTGATGACCGGAGCCCGCAAAATTGTGGAAGTACAGGCCACGGCTGAGCAGCATCCGTTTGACGAGGCCCAGTTAAAGAAGATGATGGACTACGCTTCCAAAGGGATTGAGGCTTTGATCGCCAAGCAGCGTACGATCCTGGCCCAACTGCCGCTGCGGCAGTAACAGAATGGCACATTGGGTTCTTCTTAAAGAAGGCTTTTTGCATCGTATAAAGACAGCAACGTGACTGCTTCGCCGTTTGACTTGATCAACGGATTTCAATACGCTAAAAATTCAAGTACAAGAAATTCGAGTAAAAAAACAATGGCACAAGTGAGCGCACCAACATCTTCTTCAATTGAGAATTATCTCGGAGACAAGGCAGAAAGCCTCTTAGGATTTTCTAAGCCAAAAATCTCAAAAGACCGGCTGCATCTTCCCGGCCCGGATACCGTTGATCGGCTCTTTCGGCCCACAGACCGGAACAACCGCGTCCTGGTAAATCTGGAGCGCATCCTGAGCCATGGACGGCTCGGCGGCACCGGTTATGTATCCATTTTGCCGGTCGATCAAGGCATTGAGCACTCTGCCGGCGCCAGCTTCGCCAAAAATCCTGATTACTTTGATCCGGAAAAGATCGTTGAACTGGCGATTGAAGGCGGCTGTAACGCTGTCGCGTCAACGTTCGGCGTATTGGGAGCGGTAGCGCGGGCGCATGCTCACAAGATTCCTTTCATCGTTAAGATCAACCACAATGAGTTGCTGACCGTGCCAAACCGTTTTGATCAGGTCATGTTCGGCACTGTGAAGCAAGCCGCTGACATGGGCGCTGCCGCGGTGGGCGCAACCATCTATTTTGGCTCGCAGGAAAGCACCCGGCAGATTGTGGAGATCAGCCAGGCATTTGCCGCAGCTCACGAATTGGGCATGGCCACCGTGCTCTGGTGCTATCTGCGCAACTCAGAGTTCAAAAAAGACAAGGACTACCACCTTTCCGCCGATCTTACCGGCCAGGCAAACCATCTGGGCGTTACGATTCATGCCGACATTATTAAGCAGAAGATGCCGGAGAACAATGGCGGCTATCTGGCGCTCAACACCAACGGCGCGACCTATGGAAAGTTCGACAAGCGCATGTACGACGAGCTCTGCTCGGACCATCCAATTGATCTCTGCCGCTATCAGGTTGCTAATTGCTATATGGGCAGAATTGGCCTTATCAATAGCGGCGGCGCTTCTGGCAAAAACGATATAGGCGATGCCGTGACGACAGCCGTAATCAACAAGCGCGCCGGGGGCATGGGACTGATCAGCGGCCGCAAGGCTTTCCAACGGCCTTTTGCTGAAGGCGTAAAACTTTTGAACGTGATTCAGGATGTTTATCTCGATCCATCCATCACGGTTGCCTGATTCGCGTTGTTCTCAGCAATCAGACTAAACTTACAAGGTTGTGATGCCGCAAAGCTCACAACCTTTATTTTTTCGCAGGAGACACACATGCCCGTTGAATGGAACCATGATATTGACACTACCCTCAGCAAAGCCAAAGCTGAAAACCGCGCTGTGCTGATGGACTTTAGCTCTGCTCCCGCCTGAGGCGGTTGTGTTCGGCTGGATGCCGAATCGTACGCCGATCCTGAACTTTCAAAATGGATTCAGGAAAAGTTCATTCCCAATAAAGTTCATATCAAAGAAAATGCCGCGGGCTTCCACCGGATGGACGTCCTTTGGACACCGACCGCTCTGGTCTTGGACGAGAACGGCAAAGAGCGGCTCCGTATTGAAGGCTATCTGCCCAAAGATGAATTTGCCGCACAACTGACGCTGGGTCTGGCGCGCGTCTCTTTCATGCATAAGAAGTGGGCCGATGCGGGAAAGCTCTACGATGAGATTCTTGAGAAGTATCCTAACAGCGCGGCTGCGCCGGAAGCGGTGTACTGGAAAGCTGTGTGCCATTACAAGGCAACGAACGATCACACGGTATTAGGCGAAGTGCCAAAGATTTTGCAGGAGAAGTATCCTATGAGCGTCTGGGCTAAGAAGGCTCTGCCGTGGGTGGCTTAGAGCGTCTCCTGTAAAAGCAAAAGCGGCAGAGATCATCTGCCGCTTTTTCATATTTAATAGTTATTCCCACTCAATTGTGCCCGGCGGTTTTGACGTAATGTCATACACCACGCGGTTGATGCCCCGCACTTCATTCACGATGCGGTTGGAGATCTTCTTCAAAACTTCATACGGCAACGGCACCCAGTCCGCGGTCATGCCATCCTCAGAATGCACTGCTCGAACGGCGCAGGTGTAAGCATAAGTCCGCTGGTCGCCCATCACACCTACTGACATTACTGGTAGCAGCACGGCAAATGACTGCCAGATTTGCGTGTAAAGTCCGGCGCTGCGAATTTCATCTACCACAATTTCGTCCGCTTCCTGCAGCAGCGCGACCCGCTCCGGCGTGACCTCACCCAAAATACGTACCGCCAAACCCGGGCCAGGAAAAGGTTGGCGCTGCAGGACTTCCTCCGGCATGCCCATTTCACGGCCAATACGGCGAACCTCATCCTTAAACAAATCCTTTAAGGGTTCAATGAGTTTCAGCTTCATCTTGTCCGGAAGGCCGCCCACGTTGTGGTGGGTCTTGATGGTCTGCGACGGGCCGCGAACGCTGCGTGATTCAATCACATCAGGATAGAGCGTACCCTGCACCAGCCAATCTACCTTGCCAATTTGCTGCTCCAGTTTGTGCGCCTCTGCATCAAAAACTTCAATAAATTCATTGCCAATAATCTTGCGCTTCTTTTCCGGCTCAGTCACGCCGGCAAGCCGATTCAGAAACCGGTCGGTTGCGTTAACGGCCACCACGTTCAGCCCCAGCTTGTCGCGCAGGCTTTGCTGAACTTTTCGAAATTCATTTTTGCGCAGCACACCGTTGTTTACGAAGATAGAGACGAGGCGTTTGCCAATTGCTTTATCCACCAGCACTGCTGCCACGGCCGAATCCACTCCGCCGGAAAGCCCGCAGATCACCGTTCCCTTTTCGCCCACGGTCTGGCGCACCTGACGAATGGTCTCGTCAATGAAATGTTGTGGCGTCCAGTCACCGCGAGCGCCACAGATATTCATCACAAAGTTTCGTAAAAGATCGATGCCGAGTTTGGTGTGATTTACCTCAGGATGAAATTGCACCGCCCATATTCGCTGCGATTCATTCTGCATCGCCGCCAAGGCGTTGCTGCTCTGCGCTACTACGCTGAAGCCCGGAGGAAGCTGCTCAGCTTCGTCGCCATGGGACATCCAGACATTGAGTAAGGCTGGCATGCCATCGAACAGCCGCGATTTTCCTTCGACCGTAATTTCCGCATGGCCGTATTCACGTTTTGGCCCCGGACGCACCTTGCCGCCGAGCTTATGCGTGATGAAATGCAAGCCATAGCAGATGCCGAGCACGGGCAAGCCCAGCGCAAGCACACGGTCGTCGGCTGGAGGCGCGTCAGAATCATAGACGGAAGACGGGCCTCCGCTCAGAATGATGCCGGCAGGCCGATAGCTCTTGATTTCATCCAGAGGGGCTGTGCAGGGCAGGACAACGGAAAATACTTTTAGTTCGCGGATACGGCGGGCAATGAGCTGCGTATATTGCGAACCGAAGTCGAGAATGACAATGGATTGTTCTTCCACTCACGATTTTCTCTGATTCCCGCCAGCCTGTAAAGGCAAATCAGTGCGCCGTGGAATTCTCAGCCGTCTGGCTGGTGGAAGAAACCACCAGTTTAGGTCCGCCAGGCTCTACATGGGCTGCGGCCAGGGCCAGATAAGAAGCCATCCTCGCCATGTGCAGGTAATCTGAGACGGCAAAATATACAGCGGTAACAACCATGACCAGCGTGAAATAGGTCTGCTGTGAGCCAACCGATCGTGAGGACAAACCGCAGATGGTCAGCGCTACCAGCAAAAGAACAAGCCTTAGCAACAGAAAGACAAAGCCGGTGCCGGCAAAATCAGAGAATTGTTTAGCCACGGTCTGACGCGCCTGCCGGAATGCTCCGGCAAAGCTTTGTCCGTCACGACCGAAAATAGAGGCAAGCGTCAGATACCAATTTGTGATCAGCCAAAATCCGCCGATCAGAAGGATTGACGGCATCGCCATTATGTAAAACATCACAAGATCTGGCTTGGACCCATTGGTGGCGATCTTGATTTCGACCACAACTGCCGCGATCAGCGACATGACGCAGATCAAAGTCAGATATCCGCGCAGAAACTGAAGCGCCATTACGCTGCGAAAGCGCAGCGAGGTAACGCCCTTGCGCAGCCGCCTAACAATAATGCTGCGGCCCAGCCCAGACAAAATGGCCCATACCAGCGCGATCACAACGGACACGGCAACCGCAGCGATAATCAGCATATTGCCCAGGCGGAAAACAATACCCACAAAAAAAGCGCCCATCATCTGCGGATCATGCGAGTTCCATACATCAGGCCAGCGCTTCATAATGGGCAATGGCCCCAGCAGCATTGCTCCCGTGGCAAACACCAGCAGGCAGGCCAGCAAACCAAAAACCCAGCGCCAGAGGATTTCCAGCATAAAGATCAGTGGATCACGCGAGACGGCGCGCAAGCCTTGCGTTATGGGATTAGGCGGTTTATTCATCAGTTAGCGTACGACCACATTCACAAGTTTGCCGGCCACAACAATCACTTTTACAACCTCTTTGCCTGCCATGGCCGCGCGGATTTTTTCGTCGGCCAGGGCGCGCTCGCGGACTAAGTCTTCAGGGCTCTCCGCAGGCAATACTACATGGCTGCGCAATTTGCCGTTGATCTGGATCACGTAAGTGGTCTCGTCTTCCTTGGCCAGTGCCGGGTCAAACGCGGGCCAGGGATGGCGGAGAAGATTTCCTTTTTCGCCCAAAACTTCCCAAAGCTCAGAAGCTAGATACGGGGCAAACGGCGAGAGCATTAATGCAATGCTGCGCTGGACATCCGCCAAGAGCGCCGGCGGAAATTTGCCCGCAGCAATTTCGTCTTCTGCAGCGTAAAGGTGATTGACGAATTCCATAACGGCAGCCACTGACGTGTTGAAGTGCCAGCGCCCCTGGAAGTCCTGCGTCACGCGTTTGAGCGTCTGATGAAGTTTGCGTTCTATTTGCCGTGCTTTCGGTGATCGCTCAGCCGAAGCTGCACCGGCACCGTTCTGAGCCGCATTGGCGTGGCGCATTACGAACCTGTAGGCTCGGCCAAGGAAACGATGCACGCCTTCAACGCCAGCCTCCTGCCACTCGAGTTCGCGGTCTGGTGATGTGGCGAAGAGCGAATACATACGCGTGGAATCGGCACCAAACTGCGCCACCATATCATCGGGCGAAACCACGTTGCCTTTGCTCTTGGACATTTTGGCGCCATCTTTAATCACCATGCCCTGGGTAAAGAGACGGGTTGCAGGCTCGTCATTTTTCACAATGCCAAGATCGCGCATGAACTTGGTCCAGAAGCGCGAATAGATCAAATGCAAAATGGCGTGTTCAACGCCGCCAATGTATTGATCAATGGGAAACCAATAATTAACAGTGTCGGTGTCCAGCGCACGGTCTGCAAGTTTCGCATTGGTGTAGCGATAGAAATACCATGAGGAATCCACGAACGTGTCCATGGTGTCGGTTTCGCGGCGCGCGCTTCCGCCGCATTTGGGGCACGTGGTATTCACAAACTCAGGCACGCGACCAAGCGGCGAACCTCCCTGCAAAGTGATGTCAACATGGTCTGGCAACAAAACGGGGAGATCTTTTTCCGGCACCGGCACCACGCCGCACTTCTCGCAATAGAGCATGGGGATAGGCGTGCCCCAGTAGCGCTGGCGCGAGATTCCCCAATCCTTCAAGCGATACGTGATGGTCTTCTTGCCAAAGCCGCCTTTCTCTGCAAATGCTGACATCTTCTCAATCGCTTCCATGTTGGAGAGCTGGCTGAACTCGCCGGAGTTAATGAGCAGGCTGTCTTTCTCCGTGTACGGAAGCACCGGCGACTCAGGCTCACCCGGTGCAGGCGGCTGACCAATTCTGCGCGGCAAAATAACCACGCGGATTTCCAATCCGTATTTCTGGGCAAATTCGTAGTCGCGTTCGTCGTGCGCCGGGACTGACATGATTGCGCCGGTGCCGTAGTCCATCAAAACGTAATTCGCCACCCAGATCGGGACTTTTTCGTCACTGAATGGATTGCAGGCATAACGCCCTGTGAAGACGCCGTGTTTCTCAATCGCGCCTAAATTGCCCTCTTCTTTAGCGCGAGCCTGTTCGCGAATCAAATCTTCAACCTTGGAATGCAAGTGCGGATCGTTGCCTACCAACTCCGCGACAAGCGGATGCTCCGGCGCAAGCTGAATGGAAGTTGCGCCAAAAATGGTGTCGATCCGGGTAGTGAAGACGGTAATCTTGTCATTGGAGTTGATAGCGCCGTCCACTTTGAAGTCAACCAGCGCACCTTCGCTGCGTCCGATCCAGTTGCGCTGCATGGTGCGGACTTTTTCCGGCCAGCCCTCAAGCTTGTCGAGTCCGGCAATCAACTCTTCAGAATAATTGGTGGTGCGAACAAACCACTGCTCCAGTTCGCGCTGCTCCACCTGTACGTCTTCATGCCGCCAGCAGCAGCCGTCAACCACCTGTTCATTGGCAAGTACAGTGGCGCACTCACGGCACCAGTTCACTTTGCTTTTTTTCTTGTAGGCCAGGTCCTTCTCGTAAAGCTTTAAGAAAAACCACTGGTTCCATTTGTAATAGTCAGGCAAGCAAGTGGTGACTTCGCGCGACCAGTCATAGGCAAAGCCCAGGCGCTTCATCTGCGTTTTCATGTGCGCGATGTTGGAGAGCGTCCACTGGCGTGGCGGAACATTGTTCTTGATAGCGGCGTTTTCCGCGGGAAGGCCAAAGGCGTCCCAGCCCATGGGGTGAAGAACGTTATAGTCGTTCATCCACATGTAGCGGGCCAGCGCGTCGCCGATGGCGTAGTTGCGGACGTGGCCGATATGGAGTTGGCCGCTGGGATAGGGGAGCATCTCCAGGCAGTAGAACTTGGGCTTGCCGCCGGTGTGGTCCTCTGCACGGTACAGGGCGGGATCGGCATCCCAACGTGCCTGCCAGCGCGGCTCGATCTCCGCGGGGTTATAGCGAGCCGGCGCGGCCTCAGGGATCGGCGCCACGAT
>DASZMF010000741.1:0-3170 GCA_035552035.1 Candidatus Angelobacter sp. | reverse complement strand
ACCGCCCTCGCCATGATTATCGGCATGGTGCCCATGGCCCTTGGATTGGGAGAAGGCGGCGAACAGAATGCCCCACTTGGACGGGCCGTGATTGGCGGACTGATTTTTGCCACAGTCGCGACCTTGTTCTTTGTTCCTGTGGTTTTCAGCATGATTCATGGACGCCTCGAAGCCGGGGCAGCCATGCAAGCTGACATGCCGCAGGAGATTTATTCAGGTACTTAAACGGAATTTATAAGAAAATATGACACAGCTTATGGAACAACACACCGCAGAACCTGTAACGCCTCATTCGCCGAATCCGCATCATCAGCCGCCTCCACCGGCGGCGAAAAGCGGACGGCTGGCACTGATCGTGCTCACAATCCTGCTCATTGCAGGCGGTTTGGCATTGGCACGCAGGCTTACAGAACGCGGAGCGCTGGCCAAAGAGACGGAACGGCTGGCAATCCCCACTGTGGGCGTAACCAAACCAGGGATTGAAGGCTCCTCGGATGAACTGGTGCTGCCTGCGCAGCTCCAGGCTTATGTGGAATCGGCGATCTACGCTCGCACCAACGGCTACCTCTTGCGCTGGCATCATGATATTGGCAGTCACGTGAAAAAAGGCGAACTGCTGGCTGAGATCGATACGCCGGAAGTCGACCAGGAACTGATGCAGGCACAAGCCGCCAAACAGCAGACGGCGGCACAGATGCAGCTTGCCAAATCCACGGCGGACCGCTGGGTGAATCTGCGCAAAACCGATTCAGTCTCCCAGCAGGAAGCCGACCAGCAGACCAGCGCTTACACACAGGCCCAGGCCAACATGGCAGCCTCTGAAGCCAACGTGCGCCGGTTGCAGCAGCTTGAATCATTTAAGCGCGTAGAAGCGCCAATCTCTGGCGTGATTACACGCCGCAATACTGATGTGGGCGCCCTGATCACCGCAGGAAGCGCCGGCCAGGGCCGGGAGCTTTTTGATGTGGCCCAGGTTGACCCGTTGCGCGTCTTCGTCAGTGTGCCGCAGACCAATGCTCCTTCCATTCGTGCCGGATTGCAGGCTTATATTGAACTGCGTGAATATCCAGGACAGAAATTCAACGGCAAAGTAGTTCGCACCGCGGATTCCATCGATCCTGCAACTCGCACGCTTCTCACTGAAATTGATGTGCCCAATCCCGATGGCCGCCTGCTTCCCGGTTCTTATGCAGAAGTCCACTTCGCGGTCCCGGTGCAAAATATCCGGATGTCTGTCCCAGTCAGCACCTTGCTGTTCCGGTCTGAAGGGCCTCGCGTGGGCGTGGTTGGCCCTGATCACAAAGTTCATCTAAAGGCTGTGAGCATTGGCCGCGATTTTGGCACCAAGGTGGAAATTCTTGGCGGACTCGATGCTAATGATCAGATCGTGGTCAATCCGGCAGATTCTTTGGAAGACGGGCAGGAAGTGAACATCAAGACCGAGGGCGGAGCAAAATCGTGAAGCATGGCTTCCTGCGAGTTGGTGCTGCTGTAATTCTTGTTTGTTTTCTGGCCGGATGCAAAGTGGGACCGAACTATACTCGGCCCGATGTCGCCACGGCCCCGGCATGGAAAGAGCAGCCGCCATGGCGCGCCGCTGATCCCAAAGACTCCACGCCCAAAGGCGATTGGTGGGCTACGTTCGGTGATAATGAGCTAGTCCAATATGAAGCGCAGGCACTCAAAGCCAACCAGACGATTGAGGTTGCCCGCTTCCAGTTAGATCAGGCTCGCGCCTCGGCGCGTATCACCCAATCAAGCCTGTTTCCGCAACTGAGCACCGGCGCTTCCGCGCAGCGCGTTCGCACTTCAGCCGGCGTGCCAACCGTTACAGGTATTCCCTTGAACGGGCCTTCCACGGCCAACGATTTCCGCATTCCTTTTAATCTTTCATGGGAAGCGGACGTATTCGGTGGTGTCCGGCGCAGCGTTGAGTCCGCGAATGCCTCGTATCAGGCATCTGCGGCCGCGCTGGAAAATGTCCGGCTGGTAATAACCGCCGAACTCGCGGTGGATTACTTCACTTTGCGTGAACTCGACGCGGAAATTGCTGTGGTCGATTCTTCAGTGGATTACCAGGGGAAATCTTTGACTCTGGTTCAGAATCGCCATAACGGCGGCATTGCTTCCGGACTGGACGTAGCGCAGCAAGAGACCCTGCTCAACTCCACACGCACGCAAGCCACTCTATTGCGGCTCCAGCGCGCGCAATTTCAACACGCGATTGCTTCGCTGGTCGGCGTGCCAGCTTCCTCATTCAACGTGCCAATAAGACCTCTGGCGCAAGCGCCGCCAGTGATCCCTATCGGCGTCCCCTCTGACGTTCTAGAGCGTCGCCCTGACGTGGCGCAGGCAGAACGCCAGATGGCGGCTCAGAACGCGCAGATTGGTGTCGCCAAGAGCGCTTTCTATCCCGGCATCAATCTTTCCGGCGGCGGAGGCTTTGAAAGCAGCGACATTACCAAGCTCCTTTCTGCCTCTACCGGATTCTGGGCGCTGGGTGCAAACGTGGCAGAAACGGTCCTCAGCGGCGGACGCCGTCGCGCACAGGTTGATTTTGCCCAGTCAGCATATGGGGCGTCCGTGGCAAGTTATCGCCAGACCGTGCTTACGGCTTTCCAGGAAGTTGAAGACTCATTGTCTGGCCTGAGCGTGCTTTCACAAGCCGCTCAAAGCCAGCAGCAAGCCGTGGACGCGTCCCAGCGGGCCTTGCAGATCGCCAATGACCGGTACACAGGCGGACTGGTAACGTACCTTGACGTGATCACCGCGGAGCAGACATTTCTGGATAGCCAGCGCCTGGCCACGCAGATCCTAGGTCAGCGGCTGGTGACATCTGTGGGACTGGTCAAAGCCCTCGGCGGAGGCTTTGATGCTTCCAGCTTGCAGACGATTGGCGTAAAAGCCACGCTGAAGCAAGCAGTAGAACCGTAAATTGTCGATTTAAAAATTAACCCGGAATCACCAGAATCGTGGGCCAGTATCACTTTCGCGCTTTACAATAAAGGCCGATGATGCTGCCTGGTTCCGTGTTTCAAATCACGTCCTGCAGTCGCAGGCTGGCCAGTTGTCCCGCCGTATTTCGACAACATAAGCACCGGATCATCACAACGCTGCTCCTCTTCACTTCTCTTTTTGCTTCTACCGCTTTTGCTGAAACCACCAGGGGC
>DASZMF010000740.1:0-3675 GCA_035552035.1 Candidatus Angelobacter sp. | reverse complement strand
TGAGATAGAGATTGCTCCAGCTCATGCATGAATGAGCCGGAGTTGAAGCTCGCGTTAGGGCCTTTATCCCAGACTGGCTGGAGCGCGTTGCGCGCTTTGAGAGCGGCCCAGGTATTCGTGGCGACCACGGCCACGCCGCCAGAAAAACCGGTACGAACAGGAACAACGTTTTTTACGCCGGCAATCTTCATGGCAGGCGCAGGATCACAAGAGATGAGCTTGCCGCCAAGATAAGGGCAGCGCGCGATGACTGCATGCATCATGCCCGGAAGCTTTACGTCGAGACCATAAACGGCTGTGCCATTGACGATTATTTTTCCGTCCAGGCGCTTCATTCGTTTGCCGACGAGACGAAACTCTTTCGCGTCCTTGAGCCTGGGCTTGGCGGGAACGGGAAGTTTGGAGGCTGCGCCTGCCAGTTCACCGTAAGTAAGCTTGCGGCCTGAAGATGTGTGGACCACGGTGCCGTGCCGGGCGCTGCAGGTTTTGGGATCGACCTGCCATTGCTGGGCGGCTGCGCTGATCAGCATTTCTCGAGCGGTGGCTGCGGCTTTGCGCAAGGGAGTCCAGGTCCCGGCGGCACTGCCGCTGCCGCTGGTGCGCAGGCGTATGCCTTTGAATCGCGTCTCCATGCGGGCCTGCGTGATGACAACTTTTTCCCAGTCGGCTTCCAGTTCGTCGGCAAGAACCATGGGCAATAACGTACGCACGCCTTGCCCCATTTCTGAGCGAATGGCCCAGAGCCGCACGATGTTATCCGGGCCAATGCGGATGAATGCGTTGGGCGCAAACTCCTGTGGACCGGTTTCCGCGGTCATGGCATTGAGGTCAAAATGAAAAGCCAGCGATAGCCCGACCATGGCGCGGCTGCCGTCGCGAAGAAAGCTCCTGCGCGTGATGGTCATTTTGCGGCCTTTTCCGGCAGCGTCTTCAGGCTTGCCGCATGATGGATGGCCTGCCGGATGCGCTGGTAGGTGCCGCAACGGCAGACATGCTGCGCCATGACCTGGTTGATCTCCGCTTCAGACGGACTGGAATACTGGTGGAGCAGCGCCGCGGCCTCCATGATCATGCCAGGCTGGCAGAATCCGCACTGGGCGACATCTTCTTCTATCCAGGCTTGCTGGCAGGGATGATTGCCGGTGGAGGAAAGACCTTCGATGGTGGTATAGCTTTTGCCAGCTGCTGCGTTTACCTCGATCTGGCAGGAACGCACGGCTGCGCCATTTTCGTGGATGGTGCATGCGCCGCATACGCCAACGCCGCATCCGTACTTTGTTCCGGTGAGATTCAGTTCGTCACGGAGCACCCAGAGCAAGGGTGTGTCCGGCTCAGTGACCACCGGCCGAAGTTTGCCATTGATGAGGAGAGAATATTGCGGCATGGTGGCAGGCCTGCATTATTCGACGCGGTGGCGGCAGTGACGTTAGCAGAGAGGCTAGATTAGCCGCGAACCAAGTCAAAGAAACACGAATTGAATGGCTCGATTCGTGTATATTTGCGGCCAAATTTTATTTCTGGTAATCGGGATTCCCTCGCGCTTCGGGATGTGGCTTAAGCCGCCTTGTTCTCTTCTATTTGTTCTTCCAGTTGCTCCACTTTCTTTTCCACGTGTTTGATTTCAACCCGATCCTTGCGGATATCGAGGCGCAGGCTGGCGTAGATGCTCATGTATTGGTTGGCGATCCAGACCAGGGCAAAGCCGCCGATCAGGTAGCCGCGCCAATCGTCGAGCAGGAGTTTGTAGTGGGTGATGAACAGGAAAGCAACGACCACGTAATGGCTGAAGCAGAATTCGCAGGTAAACAGAAAATAAAACTTGCGGCAAACGTAGATGCGGTGGTCTTCACTCTTGCGGGCGCAGTATTCGCGGGGCTCGCGGAAAATTTCTTCATGCGTGACCGTCCAGGCAATGCTGGCGATAGGAATGGCCAACACGAACAGCCAAATGATCTGCATAGTGAGAGTCACTCCTGTAAGAGAGGGATTTGCCCAGGCTAAGTTGCCCGCGTGTTGCTAAAGACACAGGGAATTTACAATCTCAACCATGGCGCTGCGGCTTTATTACATTACTCACAGATATCTCTTCCCCGGCGACGCCGTGGCGCAGGAGCGCCAACTACTGGCAAAGATTGGCGAATGCGCGGCCGCTGGCGTGGATTTGATCCAGTTACGGGAAAAAGACCTGAGCACGCGCGCGCTGGAAGAACTGGCTGGCAAAGCCGTGGCAGCGCTGGGCAATTCCGCTACGCGGCTGCTGATTAATTCGCGGACTGACGTTGCGATGGCATGCGGCGCGGATGGCGTGCATCTGCCAGCCAATGATCTGCCTGCCAGCGAGGTGCGGGCCGTCATTACCAGAAGTGCTTTGACCAGAACTACTTTGGCGCGGGCGGGTGTAAGCGCGCCGGTAATTGGAGTGTCAGCTCATTCGCTGGCGGATGTGGCCAGCGCGGAGGCGCATGGCGCGGACTTTGCTGTGTTTGCGCCGGTGTTTGAAAAAGGCGGCGCGGTTAACAGTGAAGGACTGGAGCAGTTGCGGCGGATTTGCCATCGCGGTGAATCTGCGCAGCCGCCCCTGCCGGTGCTGGCGCTGGGCGGGATCACGCTGGAAAATGCGCGGCAGTGTGTGGAAGCGGGGGCGGCTGGAATCGCCGCCATCCGATTGTTTCAACAGAATGATGTTCACGCAGTGGTGAAGAAGCTGCGTGAGAGCGCACTGTCTTCGTAATCTTTTTCCTAACCTAAGCCTTCCTAACTTCTTTACGCGTTCAGTCGGCGATCCATGGGGCGATCATCTTTGATCAGCCAATGCAGGAACGTGGTGATTATCGTCAGCAAAAACGCGCCGATCAGTGCCGCGGTCCAGTTCTGCACCATGAAGCCCGGAGTCACTGACGCGGCAAACCGGAGCATGATGGCGTTGATCACAATCAGGAACAGGCCGAAGGTCAAAATGGTTAAAGGGAAGGTGATGATTCTCAAGATCAAGCCCAGCGTGGAGTTCACAAAACCAAACACCAGTGCGGCGATGAGCGCCGCCACCAGGCCAGTCACCATGAATCCGGGAACAAAGTGAGCGACCAGAAGAAAAGCAACCGCATTGATAAGCCAGCGGGCCAGCAATCGCATTTTTAGAATCCTCTCCGGCGATCTTCCGCCCTGCAGTCATTATTGCAAAGAAAAAGGCCGCATCGGTGAATGAGGCCTTAAATTTTGATGCGTCAACAGGTTTTTAGCCGACTTATTACCTACACTGGGGCGCACCGTTTCCTTGAACAGTAACCTGAAATGGTTCTGTCGTCAGTGGCTCCGAATAAATTCGTCCTCTCTCTTGCCATTTCTTACGATATTTCGCAACAGCATTTTCGTTTGCCCAAAGTGATACAGGCACAGGAATTATCGTCAGTTGGATCCAATACTCACCTGGATGTAAAACACTACCACGCCTATCTATATTGGTAGCGGCGAACTGCTGGTTGATCTTGCTAACGTAAGACTTTCCAGGCTCCAGAATCACAAAATCGTTTAGATTGGGTTTGCTTGTAACTTCGTGGCCGGAGGGAAAAATGTCGTAATTGATAACGAATAAGTATTTTCCCGCTAATGAATCAGATTGGCTTTTGGCAACTTTTACTTCAGAGACAAGATTTAGTTTTTTGAACAGGAGAATGC
>DASZMF010000739.1:0-8220 GCA_035552035.1 Candidatus Angelobacter sp. | reverse complement strand
ATGGTGTAATCATGCGGCAGATTCGCCAACGTAGAAAAAATATCGGATGCACTGCTCATATCAGAAAAGAGCAGCCACCATCCCATGCCGCCGCTGAAAAGTACCAGCAAAGGCGCAATCGCGCCGGCCAGCCGGTTGCGTGTGAGCAGGAGCGTCCAATAATGCAGCAAGCCGACCAGCGCCAGAATCAGTACCATGTTTTGCAGCCACATGGCAGTGATCACATCAGCGCCGCCGCGCACCAGCATGGCGGTAAGAAAATCAACTAAAAAAGGATACGCAAAACGCACACCGGCAAAAGTTGGATCTTCCGGCGGCAGGTTGTGTCCCTGCGTAAAACTGTTGATCACCTGCAGATGCAGTGGCAGGTCGCCAAGATTATTGGTGACGCCGGTAAATATGCCGTCAGTATGTTCAAAAGCAGCGCGGCCAAAGACCATTGCCAACAGAATGGCCAGGGCAAGATAAAAAATCAGATAGCCGACGCTCCCGCTTTTTGCCGCAGGTCCACGCAGGCTGCTCAGAATGGAGGCCCGTCGGTCATCGTCGATGAGCAGCAGAGCCGGCAAAAGCAGCGCAACGGCGCCGAGAACCAAAGTGATCGCGGTCAACCCAAAGCACAGAGCCAGCAGAAAGCCCACGGTCGCCATAAGCGCCAGGCCGATTGCGGCACCCATACAAAGGCGCGCAGCCCGGGGCGCGGTGCGGTCAAAAAGAAAGGTAAGCAGCGTACCGCCAGCGATGGCTGCAATGAGCAACAGGCAGGCAATGAACATGATTAGGCAAGGCCTTTATGTGGCATATCTTTTGCCACTGAACATAGAGAAATGGAATACAAGAAGATATCTGCCTCCAGTTTCTAGAGTAACCAGATTCTAAATTATGCCTGAGAGTTAGCCGTGGATTCCGTGTTATATATAGGCGTGATGCCAAGGCCCCGAACCCATTTAGCCATACTTGCGCTTTTCGTCTGCGCGATCTCTGCCAGCGCGGGAGACGCCGCTCCCAGTCTTGCTCTCCAGGACCTAATGGGCGCGCCGCACAAACTGGAAGAGTTTCGCGGCAAGCCCGTGGTGCTGAACTTCTGGGCCACATGGTGCGTGCCCTGCGCCGCCGAGATGCCTCTGCTTAGCGAGATGCAGACCCAATATAAAGATAAGATTTTATTCATTGCCGCTTCGATTGATGATGACGATGTGAAGCCGGAAATCCCTGCATTTATCAAAAAACATAAAGGTGATGCCTTGACCGTGATGACCGGCGCCACCTTTGACAACTTGACGGACTTTGGCGTTGGGCAGGTTATGCCGGGAACCATTTTCATTGACGCAGAAGGAAATATTGTTGACCGTGTGAGCGGGGCTTTGAAACGCGACGATCTGGAAACCCGCCTGCAAAAGCTGGCTGCTGGAACGCTTGTTCCCACACCCACTCCGCCACCAGCCAGGAAGCCGGCGAAAGACTCAACCGCCGCCAAGCAAGATTGATTCCGCAAGAACTCAATGCCTCCGCATTCTATGAATTGCGTAATATAGAAAGTCAGCCAACAGTGAAAAAATATTTAATTCCGGCCATCCTGGTTGCTATTGTTGCTGGCGGAATTTTTTTCCGGTATCTCATTCTCTCGCCCGCCCGTGCCCTGGCGCTTGACCTTCAGGCAATCAACGGCATTACCGTGGGAAAAACTTCAGAGGCTGAACTGCTCGGCCGCCCGGCTTTTCAAACCATGGACCGTCGCTGTTTTGGCGCCAACTGCGACTATCACGTTGAGCGCTTGAATCAATTCCTCAGCCAGTTACACCTTGCGCCGCAGATGTTCGTCGGGACAGATGTCAGCGTACGCGATGGGATGGTCACCCGTGTTTCCGTCTTTCTTGCCCGCCAGGGACTAACGCCAGTTGTCATCTCCCAAAACGAGAAATTGCCCGCGGGCTGTGCGTCCGGTCCGTGTATGAAACCCGTAACGAACATGGCGAAAATAACGTTCAACTTTATGATTACGTTCGATAATCAATCTGAACTTCGTAACCACATCCCTGAGTTGATGAATACGGCATGCTTGTCGCGCCTCCGCGGCTGTAATAGCTATGCTGAACTCCTGCCCCTGGCAAACGAACTGAATCTTCCCGCCACAGCTCACTAGGCCCATCACCATGAAAAAGTATTTAATTCCGGCCATCCTGCTGTTGCTAATAGGAAGCTCCATCTATATTCGCCACCAGATTCTTGCTCCAGCCCGGGCCGCTGCACGCGATCTTGAGGCGCTCAACGGTCTTACCGTAGGCAAAACCACTGAAGCCGAACTGCTCAGCCGCGACGCCTTTCAGACCGAAGAACTCAACTGCTTTGGCGAAGTATGCATGTATCGCACACAGCGGGAAAATAAGCTCTTGAGCGCGCTGCACCTGGCGGCCCCCGCGTCTTTAATAACAACGGTTACGGTGCGTAACGGCCTTGTCACTCACGTGAATGTCAATATGAGCAGGGCTGGGATGCTGCCCCTTGCTGTGTCGCAAACCGGAAGCCTCCCTGCCGGATGCGTCAGCCCGTGCGTGAGCAAAGCATTTCCAGCAACCAAATTCTGGGGTGTCAACTTCTTGCTGGGTCCAGAATCTGAATTTCGTAACCGCTGGCCGCAAATATTTGACGCCCAGTGTTTGTCTCGTTTCCGCGGCTGCAATAGCTACAGTGAAGTTATGCCGCTGGCGAAGGAGCTAAACCTGGACGCTGCCTTGAAAGTTATCAGAGACTACTAAGTAAACAGAAACTCCTTTGTTCGCAATTCGCGCACCGCGTCGCGCAGCTTGGCGGCTTTTTCAAATTCAAATTTCTTGGCCGCCTCGCGCATATCGCTTTCCATGCCTTCAATATATTTGTTAAGTTCTTCCTGCGTTCTGAACTCCGGCATGCCCTCGGTTTCGGCAGTCACGTCCACGTAGTCTGACTCGGCAATGCCGGCCAGCGACATCGAAAGCGGACGGCTGATCGACACCGGCGTAATCCCATGCTCGTGGTTGTAAGCCACCTGGATCGCGCGCCGACGGTCAGTCTCATCGATAGCGCGCTTCATCGAGTCCGTCATCTTGTCGCCATAGAGAATCGCGCGACCATTTAAATTGCGGGCGCAGCGGCCAATCGTCTGGATCAGCGAACCGCTGGAGCGCAGAAAGCCTTCTTTGTCCGCATCAAGAATCGCGACCAGCGAAACTTCTGGCAGGTCCAGCCCTTCGCGCAGCAGGTTGATGCCAATCAGCACGTCATACTCGCCTTTGCGCAGATCGCGCAGCAGTTTGATGCGTTCCAGAGTCTCAATTTCAGAGTGCATGTAGCGGCAGCGCACGCCCACCTCTGCGTAATATTCGGCCAGATCTTCAGACATGCGTTTGGTCAGCGTCGTCACCAGCACGCGCTCGTTTTTGCTCACGCGATCGCGAATCTCATGCAGCAGATCGTCAATCTGCCCCTTCACCGGACGAATCTCCACCGGCGGATCAACCAGCCCTGTAGGCCGGATAATCTGCTCCACCACCACGCCTGCAGATTTCGTCAACTCATACGGGCCCGGCGTGGCGGATACATAAATGATCTGGTTCGTGCGTTCTTCAAACTCCTCAAACTTCAGCGGACGGTTATCCAGCGCCGAAGGCAGTCGGAATCCATAATGCACCAGGTTCTCTTTGCGCGACCGGTCGCCGTGCCACATGCCATGCAACTGCGGGACAGTCTGGTGCGACTCGTCAAGAAACATAATGAAGTCGCGCGGAATGTAGTCCAGCAGTGTTGGCGGCGGCTCGCCGGGTTTGCGACCACTGAAGTGGCGCGAATAATTTTCGATGCCGTGGCAGTAGCCCACTGACTTCATCATCTCCAGGTCAAAGCGCGTGCGCTGGTGTATGCGCTGCGACTCCACCAGCCGGCCCTCTTTTTGCAGCCCGTCTTCCCACCACGCCAGCTCTTCAAGAATCGTTTCAATGGCATGGCTCTTGGTCTTGTTTGACATCACGTAATGGCTCTTGGGATAAATCGGCAGCCGCGTATATTTCTGCTTCACCGTGCCAAACAGCGGATCAATCTGCGACAGCGAATCCACCTCGTCGCCAAAAAGCTCAATGCGGTAGGCGTTGTCGTCGTATGTGGGAAAGACTTCAATCACATCACCGCGCACGCGAAACGTGCCGCGCTTAAAGTCAACGTCATTGCGCTCGTAAAGAATTTCCACCAGCTTGCTGAAGATTTCACTGCGCTTGATCTTCTGCCCTTTTTCCAGGAACAGCAGCATGCCGTAATACGCTTCCGGCGACCCCAAACCATATATGCAGCTCACAGACGCCACAATCACGCAGTCACGCCGCTCGAAAAGCGAGCGAGTGGCAGAGAGACGCAGCTTGTCCAGTTCGTCGTTGATCGTCGCTTCTTTTTCGATATACACATCGCCAGCCGGAATGTATGCCTCCGGCTGGTAGTAGTCATAATAAGAGACAAAATATTCCACGGCGTTTGCAGGGAAGAACTGCTTAAACTCGTGATAAAGCTGCGCCGCCAGCGTCTTGTTGTGCGCCAACACAATTGCCGGCCGATTGAGCTGTTCAATCACCTTGGCCATGGTGTATGTCTTGCCGGAGCCGGTTACACCCAGCAGTACCTGGTGCTTTTCCCCGGCATATATGCCGCGCGAGAGCTCTTCAATGGCGTTGGGCTGGTCGCCTTTCGGTGTGTAGTCAGAAGCTAAACGAAAATCCATGAGGACCCTTTATAAAAGCAATTTCACTGCGGATGCTTTCGAGACAAGGAGATTCCACGGTAGACACCTCTCGGAGAGCAATTTTGACGAGAGGAAATCTCTTTAGTGTGACACGGGAGAGCGAGGAGGCGCAAATCGAGCCGCATGTCGCCTCTCAACGGCATTTACCTCTTGACAAAAGCGAACAAAATACGATATAATCATTTTCTTCCAAACCAGCACAATTCAGGTTACGGCGTGCCGCTCAGGCGGTGGGTAAAATGGTCTTTGAAAACTAGCAGCTCAGCAATTTAAGCGGTCAGCAAAACAGGAAGCCTTTTGCGACCCGCTGCTGACATGAACGCAACGGTAAAAGCGCTGGGGCCAAATATTCCAAGGAAAATAGCAGGATTTACGACCCATCAGCCGATCTTGGGTCGTATTGGGTGCCCTTGGGTTGAATTGGGTTAAACCGGGGGGAGGGGGTAGGGGCGAAATTGCCAATACTGCCAAAAGTGACGATTGAAAAACGCTTTTCAAATCAGTGTTGTCAGTGTGAATCAGTGGTGAGTTGGGTTTCAATTCCAATTTTGACAATTTCGGCGATTTTGGCAATTGCCTCGCACGCAACCAGGCCTTGCAAGTACCCGGAGTTCTTCTCTTACCCCTTAAACTCCAGCCGCGCCTGCTCCCGCGCTCCCAGCACCAAAGCCAATTCCTGCGGATGATCGATCAGCACATCCGGAGGCGCATCGATCAGCGTATGCGGAGACAAACCATACGTCACGCCGACGGAATAAATCCCGGCATTGCGGGCCGTAAGAATATCAATATTGGAGTCGCCAATAATGATTGTCTCTTCCGGAAACGCGCCAGCTTCTTCCAGCAGCGCCTGCACGCCTGCAGGGTCAGGCTTCTTAGTATGGAAACTGTTGCCGCCATAGACTTGAAAGAAATATTGCCCCAGGCCAAGCGCATCCACAATGGCGCGTGAAGGGCCCACGGGCTTGTTACTGAGCACAGCCATCTTCAGCGGCTGGCCGTCGCGGCTTTTTCGGATCGCCTCCAAGGACTCCATCACTCCTTCATACACATACGTGTGGTCGAGCTTGTGCTCGCGATACCACGCCATAAAATAAAGCAGTGCGTCCTGCACAAAGTTTTCGTCGTCAGGATCGCCCAATGACCGACGCACCAACATTGGTGCACCGTCGCCAATGTAGCTGGCAATCACCTCATGCGGCAGTTCATTTTTGTGGAAATGGCGCAGCATGGCGTTAATGGAGTTGGCCAGGTCGTCGCGGGAGTCCACGAGCGTGCCATCCAGGTCAAAAATAAGCAGTTTGGCGGTGTGGCCGGGGATAGGCCGATTTTTGTGAATCATCCATTTTCAGTATATCCCGGCAATCGCCTTAGCATTTAAAATGGACAGTACACCTGATCACCCACCCACCTGTTTAGAGGAGACCCATGGCTGTAACCAAAATTGATTCCAAGCTGGATGCAAAGAAAAGTGCCTCGGCGGTGGCCGAGATGCCGGCAAAATCTGAGAAGACCTATGAAGGCCTGACCCGCCAGCAACTGGTGGAGGTATATCGCCTAATGTATCTTTCGCGCAAGCTCGATGACCGCGAAATCCTGCTCAAACGTCAGCAGAAAATTTTCTTCCAGATCTCCGGCGCAGGACATGAAGCTCTAACGGTGGCAGCGGCCTTGAACCTGAAAGCAGGTTACGACTGGTTCTATCCTTATTATCGTGACCGCGCGCTCTGCCTGGCCCTGGGCGTTACTCCTTATGAACAGCTGCTGCAAGGCGTGGGTGCCGTAGATGATCCTGCCTCCGGCGGCCGCCAGATGCCTTCACACTGGGGACACAAAAAACTCAACATCGTTACGCAGTCTTCGCCCACGGGCACACAGTTTCTGCAGGCCGTAGGCTGCGCTGAAGCCGGACGCTATTTCAGCCAGCACGCTGACGCCGCAGAGAAACACCAGGGCGATTATCGCCAGTTCAAAGACGTAAGCTTCCACGGCGACGAAGTGGTTTACTGCTCCTCCGGCGACGGTACCACCAGTGAAGGCGAATTCTGGGAAGCCATGAACTCCGCCTGCAATTTGAAGCTGCCGGTCTTGTTTCTGATTGAAGACAATGGCTACGCGATTTCCGTGCCTGTGGAAGTACAGACTGCGGGCGGAAGCGTCTCAAAACTCGTCAGCAATTTTCCCAACTTGCTGCTGGAAGAATGTGACGGCACGGATGTCGTAGCTTCTTACGCGGCATGCAAGCGCGCGGTGGATTATTGTCGCTCCGGTAAAGGCCCGGCACTGGTCCATGGCCATGTAATTCGCCCGTATTCGCACTCACTCTCTGACGATGAAAAGCTCTACCGCACCGAAGCCGAGCGTGATAAAGATGCCAAGCGCGATCCCGTGGCGCGTATGCAGATGCTGCTTGTCCGCGAAAATATTCTGGATGAAGCCGCCATCAACAAGCTGGAAAAATCGGTTGACCAGGAAGTAGAGGCCGCTGCCGATCGCGCCCTGGCCGCCGCATTCCCGGCCACTGACTCCATTTACAAGCATGTTTACTCGGAAGACCTCGATCCCCGCAAAATGGCCAGTCAGCCACAGCCGCAAGGCGCTGACAAGACCATGGCCGACCTCATCAATGCCTGCCTGAAAGATGAAATGCGCCGCGACGACCGCATTGTCGTCTTCGGTGAAGACGTGGCCGATTGCAGCCGCGAGGAAGCGCTCAAAGAAAAGGGAATCAAGGGCAAAGGCGGCGTGTTCAAACTGACCTCCGGCCTGCAGATGGAATTTGGCAGTGATCGTGTCTTCAACTCTCCGCTGGCTGAAGCCAATATCGTCGGACGCGCTATTGGAATGTCCACCCGCGGATTGAAGCCGGTAGTTGAAATTCAATTCTTTGATTACATCTGGCCCGCGTATCACCAGATTCGCAATGAGCTCTCGCTGATCCGCTGGCGCTCCGACGGAAATTTCTCCTGCCCCACGGTGATCCGCGTGGCAATTGGTGGATACCTCACCGGCGGCGCGGTCTACCACTCACAGTGCGGAGAAAGCCTGTTTACGCACATTCCCGGATTGCGTGTCTGCTTCCCATCCAACGCCCTGGATGCCAACGGCCTGCTGCGCACAGCGATTCGCAGTGATGATCCCGTCATGTTTCTGGAGCACAAACGTCTTTATCGTGAAACCTTTGGCCGCGCACCGTATCCCGGCGACGATTACATGATCCCGTTCGGCAAAGCCAAAATCGTGAAAGAAGGAACAGACATCACGGTTATTACTTACGGCGCAACCGTTCCGCGTGCCTTGCAGGCGGCGCAAAAGATTGAGCGCGAACAGAACGTTAGCGTGGAACTAATTGATTTGCGCACGCTCAACCCGTATGACTGGGAAGCCATTGCCACGTCTGTGCAGAAAACGAATCGTGTCATCGTCGCACATGAAGACACGCTGAGCTGGGGCTACGG
>DASZMF010000738.1:0-2880 GCA_035552035.1 Candidatus Angelobacter sp. | reverse complement strand
CCACAAAGGACACGGAGGCACACGAAGGTTCAATCTGGCCTTCGTGTTCCTTCGTGTCCTTTGTGGTTAATTTCTTACTTCGTCGCCGAACTCAACACCGGCGCCGGATACTGCGGCAATTTTTCCCGCGTACGATTCGCCCGCTGAATTTCCAGTTCGCCAAACAACAGTGACGGCCCCACAATCGCGCTGGGCAGCGGCTCGGCGCGGTTATAGACATAGTTATCAGTTCCTGTGGCCACAATGTCACTGCGCAGCGCGCGCGTATCGAGTTGTTTAAACACCGCTCCGCGCACCAGCTCCTGGTGTCCGTCACTCACGTAAACGCGCCATAGCAAACGCGGTGAGAGCGCCGCGCCCGTGGTCTCCACATAGTAGCCATAAGGGCGGCCCTGGTCCTTGCACATCTGAATCAGTTTCTGCTTCATCTCGGCAAATGGAATGCTCTTCTCCGCCTTGAAGATCAGGTTGGAAATCTGCGGACGCGGCGATCCCGCCAGCGCTGTCCTGCCATGGCCGTTGGAGTGCGGGAAATCGCGGATCGGCACGCGCCCCAACAGATAATTCGTCAGCACGCCCTTCTCTATCACCGTAACTTTCTGCGCTTCCACGCCTTCATCGTCCACGTCATAGGTTCCGGCCAGCGCCTGGTGATCAAACTCTTTTGCCTTGGGATCATCCACCACCGTGAATGTCTCCGGCAAAACCCGGCCCTTGTAGTAAGACGCAAATTCGCCATTGGTCCGCGCCGGGTTCCCCAGATCAGGCCGCACGCCTAGAATGTTTGGAACAATCAACCGTTCAAAGAGTGACGTTGCCGCGTCCGCAGAGAACAGCACCGGCCCGCGATAATCATCTTCCACCAGAGGAGCTTTCTTCAGTCCTTCAAACGTGCCAATCAGTTGCGTGGCTTCTTTCTGAATCTCATCCGGCTTCGGCAACTCGTCTGGCTTGGCGACGACCCATCCATGGCTACGCTCAATGTGCATGCCGTCGTCCGCCTGGTCAGAGCCGGAAAACAACACGGTGTAAATTGCTTTGCCATTGCGTGTGACCGTGCCTTCGGTGTTCACAAAGTAGCGATTCAGCACGCGGAAGTTGAGCATCGCGCTGCTCAACTCAAGATTTGGATCGCTGCGGAACATGTCAGACGTGGTGCGTAGCGTCTGCTTCCATTTGTCCATGTCCACGTCAACCTTGGCCAGCTCATGCACAGACTGCGCCGGCTTCTCCTCAGAGAAATCCGCCAGATCATTTTCCGTCTCCATGCTCTTAAGAGCTGCCTGTTTTTCCGTCAAGCCGCTCAGCGCGGACTTATACGCTTTGTCCGTGGCCAGCCAGAGCTGGCGGCGGAGCGCCAGTTCATTGTTGTCAGAGGGCATTGTCTCCAGCGCGCCCATGCCTTCGCCAAAGTAACTGTCCTGCTTGTAATCGCCAATGCGAACGACCACGCGGACAATCCGCCCGCTGTTGATCTGGTCCGTGCGCAATGCGCCCAGCGTTGCGTCAGCAATGTTGTCCTGGATTTCCGTGACCTGATAGTCAATGTAATACGGCCGCTGCAACTGGCCCAGTTGCAGCTTTTCCTGCGACCGTTTCAGCTCCGTGAGCATGGCCTTCAACACCGCATCGCCATGATCGTTCGATGAAACAGACGAAGCCGCGGGCTTATCGTTATCGCCGGCAAAAGCCGCAACTGCAATCAGAAGCAAGAGAGAAATAGTTAGTAAGCGTTTCATTATTGTGCTCCCTTGCCAGAATCTGCATTATCAATACTCGGCGGCGGCAGCACCGGAGGTCGATCATGCCCCTGCTGCACCTTCTCTACTTCAATCTCAGAAAACAGCATGGCCGGGGCCGCAGCAGCTACTGGCACCGATCCAGACTCAGCGCCGCACTCCCCGTTAAACACTTCCTGTTTCTGGCCGGTCAGCACAATGCGATTCAACGCATTGAGCGGCGTGCCAATAATATTTACGCCGCGCACCAGTTCGTCCGGCCGCCCGTCGGGATAAACTTTCCAAACCATCAGCGGCATTACCTGAAACGCCTGCGGCATGTTGCGCATGGTCAGCGTAAATCCGCCGGCAATATCCTCAAAATAAAGCCCGAACGGCTTCTTCTGCTTCTTGATCTCGTTGATCAACTCCTGCCGCAGCTGCGAATCGGGCACCGATTTGCTTGAGCGCACAATCAAATTGCCCTGGCGGCCCACCGGCATCAATCCGCTCTGTCCTCGGCCGTGTCCGTTCGATTGCAGAAAGCCCTTCACCGGCATGCGCGACATCAAAAACTGCTTCAGCACGCCGTTGGAAATCAGCTCTACCTTCTGGCTCTTCTCGCCTTCTTCGTCATAGTTGTAATTGCCGCTTAGTTCTATGCCGCCCAGAGAAGCCAGCGTAGGATCATCTTCCACGCTCAGGAATTTCGGCAGCACCGGCTGCCCGACCATCTTGGTAAACGTCTGGCCTTCATTCTCTCCGCGCTGCCGTTGCCCTTCCAGCCGATGGCCAACAACTTCATGGAAGAACACCGCAGCCGCGCGCCCTGAAAGCAACGCCGGTCCATTGAACGGCTCAACGATCGGCGCTTTCTTCAGCTTCTGCAGGTCCTGCGCAATCTTTTCAATCTTGGCCACCATCTCCGTTTCCGGGGCCAGCTTGTCAAACGTGGACGCATCAAAAGTTTCTGACCGCGCCAGTTCCATGCCATCCACTGAGCGTGTGCTGCCCAGCGCCAGTACGCGAATCAGCGGACGCGAATCCACCAGCTTCGTACCTTCACTCGAAACAAAGTAACGCGTCGCATCCGTCACCACCAGCACCACGTTGGAAGTTTCTATGTCAGGATAGTTATTGAAGATCGCAGACAGTCTGCGAA
>DASZMF010000737.1:0-1560 GCA_035552035.1 Candidatus Angelobacter sp. | reverse complement strand
AAATCCCCTCAAAATCCGCTTATTTTCCTTCGGGGATAGCCAGAGGCGTGCTCACCGGCATCAGCGCCATCACGCTGCCAGGCGTAATCTGCACGCCCGCGGCGTCATGCGCGGCCTGTATGGCGATTGTCGCCAGATTGCTGAATGCCGCCGTCAATTGCTCAGCTCCCGCGGCGTCAAAGCCGTTCACTCCAGAAGCGGCCAGCATCTGTTCAATAAATAGCGCCGCGTCCGTAACCGTCTTCAACACTTGATTCAAATTGTCTGCCGTAGAAATACCAGGTATAGGATTACTCGCCACAATGTTCCTCCATGCAATCAGTTTTTAGTTTGAGGTTTTTTGAAAGAGACAGAGAGATCGCAGCGCAAGAATGCGCCGCAAAGATTCATAGCGGAAGAAAAGCTCAACCAATATGAGCGATGAACTTCTGCTTCGCCGGTGCAATCAATGAGCAACTGAACTGCAGGCTTCAACGCAGCAATCGCCTGCATCGGCTTTCGGATATCCGGCGGATGGAGCACTGCACTCACCGTACTCTTTCCCATCAACGCCCGGATAGAATTCACCAGCGCGGGCAACTGCACCAGAAAGCCCATCACCGCTGCTTGCTTTTGCTGCAACGTTGCAGCCGGATCTTTTCCCACCTTCGCCGCCGCGTATGCAGCAAACGCTTCCACGGCTGCCACCTGTATCTGGCGGGCTTTGTCCACGGCTTGGTGGACATCGCTGGTCTGCGGCAGATAAAATGGCTGCGGGCTAAACGCCGGATCCTGCGGATCAGCCGCACAGCTATTTCTTATGTCCGTATCCGCATGGTTGTAACCGGCCACCGCGCAATCAATGAGCGCTTTGCTTGCCGCCAGTGACGCATACGTTGTCTGGTCCCATGAACTCACGCATCCCGTCAGCAATCCACTCGCCGGCAGAATCAAACAGCACGCAACCAGGCCGCTGATGCGTGTCCAGTTCGCAATGCCCGCCGTCTGATTTCCCGGCAGCGGAGACTGCTTCAAATACAGCAAAACAGACTTCACGCCAATCACCAGCGCTGCCGCACCCACCTTGGCCAACCCTTGTCTGGAAAAGTTAAAGCCAGCAGGATCCAGCGTCATCGTCGCCGACGCCGTGACCAGCGAACTCAATACAAACACACATAGCCCCTTGAACCATGTTGTAAGGTTCATGATTTTTGTTTCCTCTCTTTGATTTGGATTTAGTTTTTTGGATCAGAGAATGCGAGACGGCTCTTGTCTCTTGGCTCTTGGCTCTTGGCTCTTGGCTCTTGGAACCCCACATCGCCATTCACCTACCAACCGCATCCCGAACCCCGTTCATGAACGCACACTTTGCCTAAGCGCGTGAATAGGGGTGAGGGACCTTGTGTGGAGTGCACCCCAAAAATGAGACACGGAAATAAGGGGCCGAGTACATTGAATGGAGACAGGCAATGGAAATGGCTCGAATACAGTACAGTCGCGAATTGAAGATATCTGCCATGAAAGCGCTGGATGCAGGCGAGACCAGCGGGCAAGTGGCGCGGAAGTTTCAGATCAGTCCCA
>DASZMF010000736.1:0-1520 GCA_035552035.1 Candidatus Angelobacter sp. | reverse complement strand
GCAGCCGTGGACAGAAGATTGTGCTGCGTACCGACTCTTTCAACGTGATGCAGTTCCGCGTTGCGGCAAATGCCGCACATGACACCAGCGTGATGCCTGCGGCGCTGCGTCCGGTAACGCGTATGGCGGAATCACTGGCGGTGCAGAACCGCGTGCTCTCTTTGATTGAATGGGATGAGCCCCATGGCAATCCGATGATTGTGCTGTTGAACGGCGCGCACTGGAACATGCCGGTAACGGAGAAGCCGGTGCTGAATTCGGTTGAAATCTGGAACCTGGTCAACATGACCGACGACTCTCATCCCATCCATCTGCATCTGGTGCGGTTTCAGATTCTGGAGCGCAGGAGTTTTGACCAGGCCATTTTTCAGAATGAAAAAAGAGTTGTTTACACTGGACCATCCGTACCACCCGATCCCAACGAAATGGGATGGAAAGATACAGCGCCGGCGCATCCGGGCATGGTGACGCGGATTATTGCGAAGTTTGAGGGCTATCCGGGACGCTATGTGTGGCACTGCCACATTCTGGAACATGAAGACAATGAGATGATGCGCCCGTTTGATGTGGTGGCTGCGCCTTAGCTTCGCGCTTTGAGTTGAGGCGCTGCGTTTAAGATCTGTTTTCAATGATTGGTTTTTTAAAGAAAGAACTATGAAAGCGACCCTGCGGCTTGCCCGCGCTGATGACCAGGATTTTTTATTCAAGCTTTACGCCAGCACGCGACTGCATGAGATTGCCGCGTTTGGCTGGCCTGCGGCGCAGCAGGAAGCATTTTTGCGGATGCAATTTATGGCGCAGCAACGTGGATATGAATCAAATTATCCGCAGGCTGAGCACCAGATTGTGGAACTGAATGGAACGCCAGTTGGCCGGTTGATGGTGTACCCGGAAAAAGATTCTGTGCGGCTGGTGGATATTGCTTTGCTCGCGGAGCATCGTGCGCAAGGGATTGGTGCAGAGCTGATTGGTGCGTTGATCGAGCAATGCGCGCGCGCTGGCGCGACGCTGCGATTGCAAGTCCTGCAGGCCAATCCAGCACGGCGGCTTTATGAACGCCTTGGCTTTACGCGAACTGGCGAAGACGCAATGTATATAGAGATGGAGCGGCGTCCAAGTTAGCCGCTTGGCTTTTTCTGATTGAATTTATTTCCGCCTGATTATTTCTGCTCGTTTGATTTCTGTTGGGCGGCTTTTGGCTCGTCAACCTTCTGCTTGCCGGATTTCAGTTCATGTGATTTCGGCTGATCCAGCTTCATGGCCAGGCCCAGCGGAACAAACAGGCTATTCTGTCCGCGCGAAATTTGCCGCTGCTGAAATGTATTGGCACTTGTGCAGGTGGTCATGCCTGCGGGGACAAGCGCTTGCCCATCCTGCTGGCGGAAGCGGTAGCTGCGCATGGTGTAGCAAGTGTTGGCCTGCGATGACTCAAGGAGCTTGCGCGCTGTTTGGCCATCCGGCCGGAAAGTTTTTGTGGGAAGTTTTTGCTGAGTGGCACTGGCAGCAGCGGAATTTTGCTG
>DASZMF010000735.1:0-1543 GCA_035552035.1 Candidatus Angelobacter sp. | reverse complement strand
CGCGCTTTGGATACCGGCTGCTGTGGGTGCTGGTGGTTTCCAACCTCATGGCGCTGCTGCTGCAAACGTTGAGCTCGCGTCTAGGTATCGTGAGCCGGCGCGATCTGGCGCAGGCATGCCGCGATGAATATCCCCGGCCGGTCGCCTATGTGCTCTGGATCTTGTGCGAATTGGCGATTGTGGCGTGCGATTTGGCGGAGGTGCTGGGCGCCGCCATCGGCTTGCACTTGCTGTTTCATTTGCCGCTGCTGATCGGCGTGCTGGTGACGGCGGCCGATACGCTGCTGGTGCTTTGGTTCACGCGGCTGGGTATCCGCGTGATTGAAGCCTTCGTTCTGGTGCTGATTGCGACCATGGCGGGTTGCTTTGCGTTCGAGATTTTTCTGGCCAAGCCGCAGATTCACGAAGTAGTCACGGGGTTAATTCCGCATCTGAATTCCTCAAGCATTTACATCGCGGTTGCAATTTTTGGGGCGACGGTGATGCCGCATAATTTGTACTTGCATTCGGCGCTGGTGCAAACGCGGCGCATTGGAGAAACACAAGACGAGATACGGCAAGCGTGCCGCTTTAACCTGCTGGATTCCACGTTTGCGCTTAACGGCGCGCTTTTTGTGAACGCCGCTATTTTGGTGATGGCCGCGGCGGTATTTTTCAAGCACCATATTATCGTCACGCAGATTGAGCAGGCGCATCAGTTGCTCGCGCCACTGCTGGGCACGACGGCCGCGAGCGTATTGTTCGGCGCGGCGCTGCTTTGTTCGGGACAATCCTCCACGTTCACGGGGACCATGGCCGGGCAGATTGTGATGGAAGGCTTTCTGCGCTTCCGCATGCAGGCATGGCTGCGGCGCGCGATCACACGCGGATTGGCAATTGTTCCGGCGGTTCTCACCATTTACCTGGCAGGCGACGTGGGCAGCTACAAGCTCATCATCTTTAGCCAAGTGATTCTCAATTTGCAATTGCCTTTTGCGGTGATCCCGCTGGTTTATTTCACCAGCGACCGGAAGCGCATGGGCGAGTTCGCCAGTAACCTATGGCTGCAGATTGGGGCCTGGGCATGCGCGGTTTTCATACTAACTCTTAACATTTGGCTACTGTTCGATCAGTTTCGGGAGTGGGTGGCCGGGAGCGGGACGTATCGCCCGCTTGTGCTGACGGCAGTAACGGCCGGCGGCGTGGGATTTCTGGTTTTGCTAGGTGTGGTCTGTTATTGGCCGTGGCTCCGGCAGCAGCGGCAGATTCCGGCCAGCGCGGAACCGGTATCCGTGAACCTTGCGGAGAGCAAACCCGCGGTTCCAGTGCTGCGCAGCACCGCTTACTCACGCATTTTGGTTCCACTGGATCACAGTATTTCCGACCAGGAAGCAATTTCCAACGCGCTGGCTCTGGCGCGCATGCACGGCGCGCGGATTATTTTGCTGCACGTAGAAGAGGGCGTCACCAGCCAGATGTTCGGCTCACTGTCGTCCACGGCTGAAATCACGGAAGGCCAGAATTATTTGGCCGATATCGTGGCGGCGCTGCGCGCTCAAAAGGT
>DASZMF010000734.1:0-8993 GCA_035552035.1 Candidatus Angelobacter sp. | reverse complement strand
GCCCTGGACGTAACCGACGCTGACGCCGTCAAACGCTTTACCGAGCAGGCAGCCAAACAGTTTGGACGGATCGACGTTTGCGTCGCAAACGCCGGTGGACCGCCAGCCAAAAACTTTCTCTCCATCACCGCAGACGAATGGCGCAAAGCCGTTGACCTGAACCTGATGAGCACGGTGCATCTGGCCAAAGCCGTGATTCCTTATATGCAGCGCCATCGCTGGGGCAGGATTATTACCATCACCTCAATTTCCGTAAAGCAGCCCATCGCTGATCTGGTGCTTTCAAACTCAGTCCGCGCGGCCGTGGTTGGGTTGGTCAAGAGCCTGTCGAATGAATTTGGCAAGGATGGGATTCTGGTAAACAACGTAGCTCCGGGTTACACATCCACAGAGCGACTGCAAGAGCTGGCCCAAGTAAGAGCCCTGGCGGCCGGCAACTCACAACAGAACATCTACGACTCATGGGCTTCAGAAACGCCGGTACGCCGGCTGGGCGAACCCAAAGAAATTGCAGACGTTATCCTGTGGCTGGCCTCCGAACGCGCGTCTTACGTGACGGGTCAGACAATCCTGGCCGATGGCGGAATCTATCGCGGACTGTAGCTGGCAGCAGCTCTGGTCGTCCCAAATTGGCTTTTAAGCAAGAAAGACTGACGTATTTTGTCAGCAAGTTTTGACATCTGAGGCAACCTTAAAAGCATCTTAATTACCCAGATGGCAGTCTTCGGAATTATCGTTATTGCGGTTACCGCGCTGGGTTTTACCTGGCACACCGCTGCGCAGCGCAACAAGCAGCATAAAGCCAAAGAAGTTCTGCAGTGGATTCAATCCTCGCTGGCCGGACGCGGCCATGTGGTGGGCATTTCCTGGATTACCCCATCGCGCTTCCGCGTTCCCTTGCGGCTGACATGCGGCGTCTTTCAACGCGCATGGGTGATGGTGGAGTTGCACGCTCAACAAAATCCGATTCAATGGATTTTCAATAAGCTCAAAGGCACGCGCGAAGTCCTGACCTTCCAGGCCGACCTCGATTTTCCTCCTACGTTCTCCTTGCAGGTACAAAACTTCCGCTGGTTCGCCCGCAGCAGCCGCAAGGTGTCCATTGAACGCCCCGGCTGGAGATTTGAACATCTGCCTCCAATCATGATCAGCACCAAGCCGCAGCGGCAGCAGCAGGAAATCGCCAGCACCATAACGTCACTCAGCAAGGGCGATAACGGCGAATTTCTAGAGGTAAATTTCCAGCGCCGCTCACCGCATTTTTCCGCCACACTCCCGTTGGAAGCATTGGCGCCAGAAGCGCCTTCGCGTACATACATACTGGACGCCATGCGCGAACTGGCTGGCAACGCTACCTTCTTTTAGTTAGTAAAACCGCTCAACATTTCCCTCGACATTTACTCCCCTTAGGCTCCTGATGCAGCGCCGCTCAGCGCGTGGTCGGCTGATCGGCTTGAATCCAAATAGGGAAAACCGCTCAGCTGTACTCCCGACATCTACACCCCTTAGGCTCCTGATGCAGCGCCGCTCAGCGCGCGGTCGGCTGCTCGGCTTGGTCAGAGAATCATCTCTTCACTGACTGAACAGCCATTCACCCACGCTCCTTTTGCAACTTTAAAACCTGATGAAAACTGCTTAAGCAAAATCGCCCCTCGTGCATTAACTTGTTCCCATAAAGGCCTGTAAAAGCCGCATTTGGCGCGGTTTTTCGCCATGTTACTTTTGTCCAATGAACCGCTCGTGTGCCCGGGTCAGCTGAATTACACAACTATTACAATCGCCGCGCTTCCCTGCTGTTAAGCTTGAATCAATTCAGAAGCAAGCTTCCATACCAAGGGAGAAATACCAAGTGAGTTTCAAACAGGACAGAACATTTCGCGAGCCGATTGGCAAGCTGACAACTTTTTTCATGGTGGCATTTCATATTGGCGCGATCGTTGCGCTTTTCATGTTTTCATGGAAAGCCTTCTTCGTGGCCCTGGCCCTGTGGTGGATAGCCGGCAGCCTGGGTATTGGCGTGGCCTATCACCGCCTGCTCACGCATCGCGGCTTCAAGACATATAAATGGGTGGAATATCTTCTGACCGTCTGCGCCACGCTGGCGCTTGAGGGCGGCCCGTTTTTCTGGGTAGCCACGCACCGCGTACATCACCAGAGCACTGACGTGGAAGGCGATCCACATTCGCCGCGCGATGGCGGCTTCTGGGCGCACATGGGTTGGATCATGACTGGCCGCACGCTGCACAATCATTCGTCCGCGCTGCTGCCATATATTCCTGATCTACGCAAAGACAAGTTTCACACCTTCATCAGCAAATGGCATTGGGTTCCCATCACCACGCTGGGCATTGTGCTTCTGGCTGTAGGCGGATGGTCCGTTATGCTGTGGGGCATTTTCCTGCGCACCGTTGTAGGACTGCACTGCACCTGGCTGGTCAATTCGGCCACGCATATGTGGGGCACGCAGCGCTTTCTGACCACTGACGATTCCAAGAACAGCTTCTGGGTGGCCATTCTGACGTTTGGCGAAGGCTGGCACAACAATCACCACGCGCATCCTCAGGCAGCACGCCACGGCCTGGCCTGGTATGAAGTTGACACCAACTGGTACGTGATTTGCGCCATGCGCGCCATGGGCCTGGTTTGGGACGTGAAAGCACCCAAACTCAAAGACGCCATCAAGCTGAAACCTGCCAAAGTTCCGCTGGAAACATTCTCAGCAGCGGCCGGTGGCGACGACTAAACTTACTCAAAAAAATCATAAGCGCGATGCTGAGATGCATCGCGCTTTTATTTTGTCGCCTTCGGGCTCCACACCGATTAGGCATTCATCTGTCCTGGAAATTCTTCTGCCTTGAAACAATGCTGTTCGCGGCGTGGTCGGGCTCACCGCTTATTCCTTTCATCAGAATGAATGCCAAAAGCAGTTCAGCGATGTTTAGCCGCTATCCTTTACAATTTCCTGAGCGACTATGCGCATCAGAAGCCGTGCGGGGACAATCGCCTTCTTTATCACACTAGGTTCATGCCTGGTGGGGCTGGCCATTTACCTGAACATTGTCTGGCTGGTGCACAACTGGCGCAACGTGGTGCCGCTGGTCCTGGGCATTATCTTTTTTAGCCTCATCATTGCCGGCCTGGTGCTCTATACAATTTTTCTGGTCCGCGAGATTCGCCGCAGCGAGCAGCAGGATAGCTTCCTAAATTCCGTCACCCATGAATTGAAAACGCCGATTACGTCGATCCGGCTGTACCTGCAAACGCTGGAGCGGCGCACACTCAGTGAAGACCAGCGTGGCGATTTTTACCGCCTGATGCTCGATGACACTGACCGCCTGATGGGCACGGTGGAACAGGTGCTGCGCGCCGGAGAGATTCGCCAGCGCCGGTCACGACCGAACTGGAAAGACGTAAACTTCACCGCCATTATTGAAGAGAGCCTGGAACTGGCGCGCTTGCGCCACAGCCTTTCCACTGATGCACTGCGCTTTGGCACCGCACCCATCGCGCAAATTACCCTGATGGGCAACGCGGAAGAGTTGCGGACAGCTGTGGCCAATCTGATTGAGAACGCGGTGAAATATTCCGGCGAGAATCCATCGATTGTTGTGGACGTGGATACTCCTAATATCGATACAGTAGCCCTGCGGGTTCGCGACAATGGCGTGGGCATCCCACGTAAGGAATTAAAGCGCATCTTCAAGCGCTTCTATCGTGTGCAGAGCCAGGTCACTGGCCCGGTAAAAGGCACAGGGCTGGGACTGTTCATTGTGCGCTCCGTTGCGCTCAGCCACGGCGGTGACGCGTTTGCAGAAAGCGAAGGCGAAGGCCGCGGCAGCACGTTCACGCTGCGCCTGCCCAGGGTGTATCACGTATGAGCCGCATTCTTGTGGTTGAAGATGAATCGCACATTGCCCAGGGCCTGCGCTTTAACCTGGAAGCTGAAGGCCATTCCGTTGACACCGTGGAGAGCGGCGAAGATGCGCTGACGCGTCTGCTGGGCAAGAATGAATCTTTTGATTTGATCCTGCTCGACGTAATGCTTCCCGGCAAAGACGGCTTTGCCGTGGCTACTGAGCTTCGCCAGCTCCAGAACTTTACTCCCATACTTATGCTCACGGCGCGCGGACGCCCTGAGGATGTGCTGAGCGGCTTTGAGGCCGGCGCCGATGACTATCTGCCCAAGCCGTTCAACCTGGATATTCTGGTGGCGCGCGTGGGTGGCCTGCTGCGGCGCAAAAACTGGCTGCAAGCCACCAATGAAGCTGCGCCCGCGCCGCCCGATGAGTTCAGCTTCGCCGGTAGAACTGTTGATTTCCAGAAACTGCAATTGCGCAATGGAGAACAGGTATTTCAACTCACCCTCATGGAAACTGATCTGCTTCGTTATCTCATTCGCAATAGCGGACGACCCGTCTCACGCAAAGAAATTCTCGACCAGGTCTGGGACCTGAAGGAAGACACCGACACCCGCGCGATCGATAACTTTATTGTGCGTTTGCGCCGCTATATTGAGAAAGATCCCACCAAGCCAAAACATCTGCTCACCGTGCGCGGTCTGGGATACCAATTTGTGATCAAGCCTGAGTAGTCTTGCGCAGCAGGCCCATTTTCTTAAGCGCAAACCAAGCGTACTGATTGGCTCTTTCCCGATTTGATACTCCCAGAGTACCGTTTCGGAATTTCAAAAGTCTTTTTTTCTCAAACCTTAATCCTTTCTTCGCAAATCCAGCACACAATGGCTGCCGCGGATAAACAGCTTTTTATCGGGCCGCACCGCGCAAAAAAATGCTCCACTCGAACTCGACTGACCACCCCATCAGCTTGCAGAAATCTGCAACTACTTAAAACGAGAAAAAGATGAAAGGACGAAAAGTATGACTGTTCCCATCATTCATGGCGTTACGCGCACCTTGCTTTTTCGTGTTCTAGCCTGTTGTTTCCTGGCAGCAGCGTTGCTGCTTTCCTTCAATGTGAAATCTGCGCGCGCACAAGGCACCAGTTCCCCGGCCGCAGTGGATCCCGGTCCGCGCCCTGGTCCACAACCAGCTACCGGCGCTGGCCATCCTATCTTCGGGCTGCCCGCCGATGATGTTACTTTCTGGGCAGATGGCCTCACCCTTTTTGGCGATACAGTCTCCGTAAAAGGTACTTTGAGCGGCGAACCACTCGTTGGCTTGGGACCGGCATTCAACGGCAACAGCTGTTTACTCTGCCATTCGCAGCCAGCCATTGGCGGCAGCAGCCCGTCTACCAATCCGCAGATTGGTATCGCCAATCTTGATGGAGCCACAAACACGGTTCCTCCATTTCTCTCATTGAATGGCCCGGTGCTGGAAGCGCGCTTTGTTCACAATCCTGATGGAACTCTCGATGGCGGCGTCCATGATCTGTTCACCATCACCGGCAGGACAGATGCACCGGCAAACTGCGCATTGGCCCAGCCTGATTTTGTTACCCAACTGCAGAACGGAAATATTTCCCTCCGCATTCCAATTCCCACATTCGGCGAAGGCTTTGTGGAGAATGCCTCAGAAGACATTCTTACGGCCAATCTTGCTGCCCTCAGCAAGAAGAAGAAAGATGCGGGAATCGTGGGCCGTTTCAACACCAGCGGCAATGACGGGACCATCACCAAGTTCGGCTGGAAGGCGCAGAACAAATCCATGCTCATGTTTTCTGGAGAAGCCTCCAACGTTGAGTTGGGCATCACCAATGAACTCTTTACCAATGAACGGACGAATGGCGGATGCGCTACCAATGCAACGCCGGAAGACAATACGCACGTGATCGTTCCCGCTGGCCCAGGCGCTGGCAACGATGCCAGCCAGATTTCGTCATTGATTGAAAATTTCACCATCTTCATGCGTCTCAATGCAGCGCCCGTGCCGTGTGACTTCTTTACCAGCGGAACCAGCTGCCAGCCACTTGGAGCTTCTGCCTTGCGAGGCCAGGCACTGTTTGGCACCGTTGTAGCAGCCCCCAACACAACAGCGAATACAGGCATCGGGTGCGTGTTGTGCCACACAGACGTGCTGCATACAGCCAAATCCAATCTCACACCACTGAGCCAGGTGGCGTTCAATCCATTCTCTGATTTTGCGCTGCACCACATGGGCTCAGGTCTGGCAGATGGCATCAATCAAGGGCAGGCCGGCATTGACGAATTCCGCACCGCTCCACTGTGGGGCGTGGGCCAGCGGATTTTCTTCATGCACGATGGCCGCGCCAACAATCTGGTAAGTGCCATTGCAGACCATACCAGCCCCTGCGCAGCCGGCCAGGTTTGCTCTGAAGCCAATCAGGTTGTGGCTGCGTTCAACGCTTTAACACAGGCGCAGCAACAGGACCTGATCGCCTTCCTGCGCTCGCTCTAGTTCCCTCCCCCTTGCCGGCTGGGCTTTTTGCGAAGAAGGCCCCGCCGGTCCTTCCTTATATCGATAAAACGTATCGAGATAAACGCCTCGCCATAAACTGGCGCTCGTTGCACCCTTGCGCCGTTAGACGCGGCCATGGCAATCTAATTATTCATCCTTTTGCCAAAGTTAAAACCAGCAACGGCTGCCACTCCTTATGCCACCAGCATCCCCGCGGGCGTGCTGGACGTGCTGATTGTGGGCGCAGGTTTTTCCGGCCTCAACATGGCCATCAAGCTTCTGCAGAAAACTACAAAATCATTTCTGCTGATTGAGAAGGCCGGGGACATCGGGGGCACATGGTACGCCAACCAGTATCCCGGATGCGCCTGCGATATCCCGTCTCACCTCTATTCGTTTTCGTTCGACCGCAATCCCAACTGGAGCCGCATGTATTCCGGGCGCGACGAGATACAGAGCTATTTGAAATCGTGCGCGCAGCGCTTCGGCGTGAATCCATATATCTGCGTGAACACCAGCATGCGCGACGCAACCTGGGACGAGGCAACATCTTTATGGCACGTCACGACCGGAGATGGAGCCGTCATCCGCGCGCGTGTTCTGGTCTCTGCCGTGGGCGCGCTGCATGTGCCAAAGTTTCCTGAGATTCCAGGCATTGAAAAATTTGCCGGACCATCCTTCCACTCCACCTGGTGGGACGCCAGTATTCCACTGGAAGGCAAGCGCGTGGCCGTGATCGGCACCGGCGCCAGCGCGATTCAGTTTGTCCCGGAGATTGCACCCAAGGTAGCTCAGCTTTCTGTCTTCCAGCGCACGCCGCCGTGGATTGTCCCCAAACTGGATTTCGCTATTCCTGAGCGCTGGCGGAAACGGTTCAAGAGTCTGCCGCTTTTCACCTGGCTTTTTCGCACCGTGCTCTTCTGGCTCTATGAACTGCGCGTGCTGAGCTTTCTGGGCGACGGCGGAATACTCCGCAAACGCGGCGAGAAGATGGCGCGCGACCTCATCGCGAAACAAGTGGCTGATCCTGATCTGCGGGCCAAACTGACGCCTAACTATCAGTTCGGCTGCAAGCGCGTGCTCATCTCCAATGATTTTTATCCGGCGCTGCAGCGGCCCAACGTTGAGTTTGTGACGGATGGCATACGCGAAATTCGCGAACACAGCATCGTCACCGAAGACGGACGGGAGCACCCGGTCGACGTAATGATCTACGCCACCGGGTTTCGCGTGACCGAGCCGCTGCATGATACGCCCGTGGTCGGCCGCAACGGAATTGAGATCCATCAGACCTGGCAAGAGCGGCTCAACGCCTATCTGGGGATGACCGTCAGCGGCTTCCCTAATTTCTTTATCCTGCTCGGTCCCAACACCGGACTGGGACACAACTCAGTGGTCCTGATGACCGAAGCCCAGGTCAGATACGTGATCAACTCGCTGAAGCTGATGCACAAATGCGGCAGCAAAGTCATGGAAGTCAGGCCGGCAACGCAGCAGAGCTTTGTGGAAGAGCTGAGAAAAAAGCTGGCGGGGACAGTGTGGGAGTCCGGCGGCTGCCGCAGCTGGTATCAGGACGCCAAGACCGGAGAGAGCCCGGTGATCTGGCCCGGATCAGTCGTAGCTTACATGCGCAGAACACGCTCAGTAAAAGAGCGGGATTATGTGCTGAGTTCTGGCACGGCAACGGCCATGGCAGCGAAGCAGGGCGGGTAGGAAGATCTCTTCCTGACGCTGGCACAATATTCAGTTGTAAAAGATCAAACGTTTCCGGCCTCCTGAGAGGCCGGACTTCTTCAAATTCAACTCATGCCGCCTTTGCATATTGCGGCGGTCCGTTTGACCACTCGCGATGGTGTGGGAACATCAGTACATCCCGCTTCAGAATTTGCATTTTTTCGTGCTCATTCGCCACCTGATTCGCGGCCAACTTTGTCATCGGGCTAATCGGCAACAAAACAGGTCTTTTAGGCTGCTCCAATTCCCCTGCATCATTCCTATCAGTGTCATCTGTGTTAACCTGTCCCGGCTTACCGTGGATCAGTGGTAAGGGCTTGTTTTTGGGATAAACCATCCGCAGCAGCTTTGCCATCCGCTGTAAATCCCACAGCAGTCTGCCCGCCGTCTTGCAATCAATCCTGCCGTCCACCAATGCCTTCGCGACCGTCGCAATCGTCACCTGAATCCCATTAAAGCTGGTAAACAAATCAGCCATTCCAAATTCTTTCTTCGCTCGGCGGCCCATCTCCGCGGCGGCAGCGGACAGCACCGCCCTCCGCTCGGTTCCCCGGCGCTCCGCCATCGCCCGCTGCCCGGCATGTGCATAACACACCGCCGCGCCTTTCTCTGCCGGAGCTTTGCACTGCGCACCGCTCTTGCAGAAATCCTGGCACCGCCGGTAATAGGCGTAGCGTGCTTCCATATCTTTCCCGTGTTCTATCGGTTGATTCATACTCTAATTCCCGCCATCAAATCCCTTGTTCAATTTCGGCGATTACCAATTTTGGCAATTGCACTGCACCCATGTTGTGAGACACGAAATTAAGGGGGTAGGTGCTGTTCAATGAAGAAACATTGCGCAGCGAAGTTGTTGTGGTCCACTCTGTGGGAAGCTGAGCG
>DASZMF010000733.1:0-1555 GCA_035552035.1 Candidatus Angelobacter sp. | reverse complement strand
CGTCGCCTTGCGATGCGGCCACCGTGACCAACGCTCGCCAAACATTCAGACGAGCCTGCGCATCCTCAATCTCCGCCTGAGTCAGCAAGCTCTCTGCCTGCGCTACCTGGACGATGGTGGTAAGACTGGCCTTGTACTGTGCTTGCGATTGAGACTCACTGGCGCGGGCAGCGGCAAGCTGTACCGGCGTGTTCTGCGCTATCTGCTGTGCCCCTTGAAGCTGGCTCTGCGCCTGCTCCAATCCATAGTTCAAATCCTCTAGCGTCTGCGCATACTGGGCTTGCTGCGCCTGGACGTTGGCTTGTGCTCCCTTGTGCTGCTGATGTAGCGCAAAAATCTGTGTCGGAGTGAAGGTCACGCTCAGACCAACCGCCCAGTTCTCGCGGTCAATGCCTAAGCCGCTGGTTCCTGAGCCAACGTGTCCCGTGGTGTCTGTGCCGCTTCCTCGCCCAAAATATGCGCCCTGCAAGTCAAACTTGGGGTAATAGGTGCGGTCGAGTATGTGCACTGCCGATTGTGCCAAATCGACATTCGCTTGCTGCTCGAGGGCAAGCGGATGCTGCTTCAACGAAGCGGCCGGTAGGGCAATGGAAGCTGGCAGTTGCAGAACCGAATCCGGAACAAGTACCAGGCTGGAAGTCGGCACTTCCAGCAAATCGGCGAACATCGATTGCGCCACCTTAACGGCAGTTTGGGCCTGGATCAGTTGTGTACGCGCCGCTGCCAACTCGGCATCTGCCTGCGAGGCATCGGCGCCCGGGCGAAGCTGATTGTCCACCAGAACGTGAATCGACTTGGCGAAGGTTTGCCAGCGGTCAAGATTGGCCTGGGCTGCAACGACATTTTGCCGGGCAGCGGCCACCGCCAGATAAGCATTCGCTGTTGCCTGAGCAACATCCAATCGCGTAAGGTTTGCTGCTTGCGCTGCCACATTTGCTCCTGCCCGCGCCTGCAGCACATTGGCATGGCGCAGTCCGAAATCAAAGGGCTGCCAAGTTCCCAAAGCTCCGCCTGCGCTACCCCAGGTGCTCGCATTCGAAGTGGAGTTCAGCACTGGGCCGGACATCGAAGGGATCACTGCCTGGGGCAGCAGTTGTCCAAAGATGTTATTGAAGGTGGCGCGGTTGGTTTGCCACAGCAGGTTGGCTGTGGGCAGGTATTGTGTCTTGGCCAAACCTACATTCGCCTGGGCCTGCGCAAGTCGCGCCAGAGATATCCGCACAGCAGGATAATGCTGCACTGCATAATCGACCGCCTGCGACAGCGTAAGACGCACAGTCCCCGACGGTGGCGCGCCGCTTTGGCCTTGCATTGAGGTTAAAGCCAACGGCCAGAACCCAAGAGCTGTAAAGAGTATCAACCCCCGGCAAAGTTCCGGCGCAAGCCAGCGATGGACGCTTCTGCACGTGTGGTTCTGTGTTCGCCACTTCAAAGCGTTTCACTCCCTGTTGTCAATCAGTATCGCTTACCGATATAAGCTAGCATAGGATACTGTGCTTCTGCTCGCCCCGTGCTTTCATTGATCAAGCTCGTGCCACGATAGGAAATTATGAAA
>DASZMF010000732.1:0-9266 GCA_035552035.1 Candidatus Angelobacter sp. | reverse complement strand
TCGCCTCCGGCGCGCTCAAGTCAGATTCGCCATGGCCCGTGGCGTTTAGCTCGGCAAAGCGAATGCTCCAGCTTCCCGTGGACGACGTCAGGTTCGGCATACTCAACCGCATGGAATAATTTCTGCGCGTGCCGAAAACCTGGGTGTCAATGCGGTCGTGCGGCTTCTCTGTGCGGTCTGGCGTAAGCACTCGCGCCGCAGGCAGAGCAGCCGAAGTCACCGTGTTGCCAGTAATTTTTTTAGGCGGCTCGGCTACATAAATGTTGGCCGCCGAACTGCCGCTGCCTTGCTTGATCTCCGGCTGCGCCGTTGCGCCTGCGCGGCCGGATGGGCTGGCTGTAAACTCGCCAGGTCTGTTGCCTTCAGGCACTGTCAACGGACCACTCGGCGCTACCGGTCGCGCGTTGAGCACCAGCATCTGGCCAACTTCTTTTTCACGCGACGCATTGCCGCTGCTGATTGGCTGCGCCGGCGGAGCAGCAGTGGCGTCCTGCGAGGGCAAGCCAAAGTTGCTGAGATTTCTGCTGGCAGCAGCCGATGCCGGTGGCGCGACCTGCGGTGCATTCATCGGCAACGGAATTGACTGCAACGCGCGACCAGCTGACGTTTCCGCTGGCGCAGCAACCTGCGGAGGCGCTTGCACTGGAATCTGCAAGCTGTCTGCCTTGCGCGTGGTTACATCCGGAGCCGGCGGCACAACAATCGCGCTTTCCAGCGGCAATGCTTGAATCGCCCGACGACTCACCGCTGCTCCTGCAGGGGCAGCAACTTCCGGCTGCGCTGTAGGCGGAAATAACAGCGGACGCAAACTGCTCTGCGCCAACGGCTGTGTAGGCGGAGCAATCTGCGGCGTGTTCACGGGCAGAACCGGCAGCGGATGGTTCATCGCCACAGGAGCGCCCGGAACTGAAGTGGATGCAATCAGGTTTGGCAGCGGAATATCCTGTTTCAAAAACACCGGGCTCGGCTGCACGATAGTCTGCTTGGTGCTGATGTGCTTGTCATTCAGCACCACAATTTCCTGCGGCGTATATTCCGGATCAGCTTTCTGCGGCCTCATCCGCTTCGGCGGCTCTGGCCGCGCATTGGTATTCACCGCAGGCAGATATTCAGAGAGCTCATAGTGCAGCGGCGTCTGGTTGTGCGTCTCGTCGGGCAGAATCTGCGGCTGGTTCAGCCACGCCAAATTAATTGCATAAACGCCCAGCGCCACCATCGCATGCAAAAGAAATGATTGCCGCGCGGCCTTCCATGCCACCGGACGATTCACCAAAGCGTCTGGCCAATATTGGCCCGGGAGCGAAGTGACCCAAGCTGGCGGAGGCGTGGCGCGGAAAAGATCGCCAATATTGCGCAGGAAGATGCGTAGCCACGATTCGGGCTCAATCAACAGGCAAAGGCCGCAAACCGGGACAGTAATCCCTTTATCAACTGCTGTTTTTTTCCCGGAGCGCATTAAAACTTGACTTCCAGCTTGTTGGAACGATTATATCTTTATTACAGATATGTCTCACTCAATGCTTGCGCGGAAAAAACTCATTGGTTTGTTGACCTTAGTCACCATCGCGGCGGTCTGCCACGCCCAGGGCGGACTCACCACCCGTGCCCAGGGCAAGCCCGGACAGGAAGCTCCCACCGCCGCCATTGTGCCGCACGCCGCTGAAGATATCTCCGGCATGTACAGCTTTTTGAAAGACGGTGAATTCCTGCAGATCAACCTGGAAAAAACCGAGGTCACCGGATACATCTCCCGCATGGGCGGCTCAGAAAGTGACAACGGCGTTTTCATGGACCAGTTTTTCGCCCGGGCCGATATTCAGGGCCATGAAGTTTTCTTCACCACCCGCCCGCTGCACAGCATGTGGTATGAGTTCAAAGGCAAGTTTGACCGCGGCCCAGCCAAAGCCAAAACAGATGACGGATATTACATCCTCCGCGGCACGCTGAAAGAATTCACCACCGCCACTGACGGTAAGGCCGTCTCTGAACGATCACGCACCGTAGAGTTCAAACTGCTGGCCCAGCCAGACGATGACGAAGAGCTCCCGCCAGACAAAACCAAAAAGCCCAAGACTAAATAGATACTGAGTGGATATCGGACGTTCTATCTCCGGCTGATCAGTGTTTATCTGTGTGAATCAGTGGTCAAAGGTTTTGGTTTTTTCAATTTCCCGATTTTGGCAATTTCGGCGCTTTTGGCAATCTGCACCCCCACCCCCTCCTCCACCCATCCAGATTGGCGTAGACTTCAGAGGGGTCATCGCAATTCATCCCAATTTGGCGTAGGTTTCAGCGATTTGCCGTCAATTGGCGTAGAGTTCACAGGTTTTCTCCGTGTCTCCGCGCCTCCGTGGTAGATTTTCGGTTTTTTTGCTTGGCCAATTGCTAATTGCCAACTGCCAATTTTTCAAATATCTTTTCCCGCAAACGACCTGAGACGCAGCCAGAGTATAAGGAGGTCGTATCCGGGAATCAATAAGGAAGAAGTACATCTTGACAGCGGAAAATCTGGCCACAGACTTTGTCTAAAAATTTACCAAATTACCAACTTACCCATTTACCAAATCCCGTCCAATCCGTGTTCATCCGTGGTAAGGTTTTTGTTTTTCAGGAGTTTTCGGCCCGGGAAAAATATCTGCCCCTGAAGGGCAGCGTCTTGCCTTTGCCAAAGAGCTGGAACTCTGCAACTGTTACCCGCATTCCGGTCATGTCAATTCCATAAAGTTCCAGGCGGTCCCAGACCTCAACCACAATGCCCTGGTCCAGTATGCGATCCAGCAGATCGCTCAGGCTGGCAAAATCCGTGCTTACAAGCATGCATACCTTTCAGTTTCAGATTTTTTTCAAATAAAGCGGCGCTGAAAGCTGAAAAAGCCGAATGTCGGCCACAACTCACTAGTTACTAACTAGTATATGCAAATAAAATCCGAGTAGCGGGAAATTCCAGAGTAGTGGGAAGGGGCTGGTCTGCATGATGTGACGGTGGGGTTGAGAAGAATTCCAAATGCATTCACCATGCCGCAGCCATGAATGCCTCGTGTGGCGCAGCCGCCCTCGGCTGCGTTTTTGGTTGTACCCTCAATCACCTTGGCAATGCGGTATAGGCGACGTGTCGGGAAAATGCTTTCTATGTTTGGCACACTCTCAATACCTTGTCATGCTGAGCGCAGCGCCGCCAATCTGCATTGACGGACCGAACACAATGGCGCGAAGCCGAAGCACCCCGAAAATGTTTAGTGGCATACATGCAGCATCAAGGCGTTCGCACGAAACTGCATACGGAGAATTTCCTGAATCGGTCATCGCAACGGATACAGCACCGGGATTCTTCGACTCGCCCGGGCTCCATGCGTCGTGCGGGCCGCGCTCACGATGACAATTTTGCAGAGGTATTGCGGTTCGATGGACTAAATAAATTCATGCGCCGCACTTTGCCCAGCTCCGTAGGAAGCGAAAGAGCCTAGCCCGGGTGCGTAAGCCCCGGGAAAGCGTGTAGTAAGAATTAGAGCGCCGTAGGTGCGGCACAAAGATTCAATACTCTCCGCCGCCGCTCTCGTGCGCCAGGTTTTCAAATCGTGTTGATCGTTTGATGAACGCCAGTTTCACCACGCCGGTTGGGCCGTTACGCTGCTTGGCGATAATCAGCTCTGCCTTGCCTTCAAGATCTGGATCGTCTGGCTTGTACACTTCTTCGCGGAAAATGAAGGCCACTACGTCGGCGTCCTGCTCAATGGCGCCGGATTCGCGCAGGTCAGCCAGTTGCGGGCGGTTATTTCCTGTGCGGCTTTCCGGTGCGCGGCTGAGCTGTGAGAGCGCAATCACCGGGCAGCGCATCTCTTTGGCCAGGCCTTTCAGTCCGCGCGAGATGGCTGAAACTTCCTGCGTACGGTTTTCATAGCGCTTGCCCGCCCCGCCTGACGGAGTGCCTGCCACCAGTTGCAGGTAATCGACAATAATCAGGTCAAGCCGGCCCTGCGCCTGTTGCAGGCGTCGGCACTTGGCGCGCATTTCAGAAATCGATATGCCCGGCGTGTCATCAATAAAGATAGGCGCTTCCGCCAGCGCGGCCAGTGCGGTGACGAGTTTGTTGTAGTCCTCGCGGCCCAGAAAGCCGGTGCGCAACTTGTGCGAATCCACCATGGCCTGCGAGCAGAGCAGGCGCAGCAGCAGCGACTCACGCGACATTTCCAGCGAGAACACGCCGACAACTTTGTTATCGCGCACGGCGGAGTTCTCTGCAATGTTGATGGCAAAAGCAGTCTTGCCCATTGACGGGCGTGCCGCGATGATTACCAGATCAGACTTTTGCAAACCGCTGGTCATTCCGTCCAGGTCTTCAAAATGCGTTTCCAGACCGGTGATGCGCTGGCCCTGTTCGTAGAGTTTGTCGATGGACCCAAAAGACAGCTTTACGATCTCCGGGATTCCCATAAATCCCTGGCCAATGCGCTGCTCGGCGACCTTGAAGATAGCCGACTCGGCCGTGTCGATAATCTCTTCCGCTGGCGCTTCCTGTTCATACGCCTGCTGGATCGCGCTGGTGGCGGCGTGAATCAGTCCGCGCAAAAGCGCTTTGTCTTTCACGATCTTTACGTACTGCTCAATATTTTTGACGCGCGGCAGACCGTCAGTAAGTGAAGTCACATACGCCACGCCGCCCACTGACTCAATCTCTTTGTGCTGGCCCAGCTGCTCCGTAAGCGTGACAAAATCCACCGCGCGGCCGGTCTCTGAGAGCTCCATCATGCGCAGGTAAATGCGGCGATGCGAATCAAGAGAAAAATCTTCCGCGTGCAGATGCTCCGCAGCCTGCGGATACGCGGAATTATCCAGAAGGATAGCGCCCAGGATGGCGCGTTCAGCTTCAACGCTGGCGGGCATGCTGCGATCAAGAATGTGGTCAGTCGTTGCCATCAGGGGGATAACCAGCTTGCTACTATTTTATGTCAAACCAAAACGGGCAACAAAAGCGATAAAAAATCCAGAGAAGTCCAGCTTTTCCCCATTAGGTAAGCCAGCACCGTACTCTTGCTAATTCCGGATGCGTCGAACAATCCAAGAGCGCTGACGGAGAACCTCGCTGGATTATTTTTAAGGTTCGCGTCTTTCAAAGTCGCGGTCTTTTCAGGTTCGCGTCTTTTTTAGTTCGTATCTTTCAGGTTCGTGTTTTTTAGATTCGCATCTTTTGGGTTCGTATCTTTTAGATTCGTGCCTTTTTAGGTTTGTGTCTTTAGGTTCGTATCAGGGCACGGGCTTCAGCCGTGCCATTTTCATTGCTCTAAAACATGTGGTTTTAACCCCTGTGGCGGAAAAATGGCGCAAAAATGAACCCGGTCTTATACCAGCCATACAAGACCGGGCTTACGGGGTGGATGTTCTTTGCGCCGCGTGTTGCCCAGCGGCGTCAAGACAGCCGGCGAGTTTCTCTTACGCTCATCTCCGAAAAGATGAAACAGGGCCCGATTGCCAGCCGGCAACCAGGCCTACGCAGATTAAACTCCGTGCGTCCCTTAGACGCGCCGTCGATTCTCATCGAACCTTGCCGTCAACAAGAACACTCACACTTGAGTAATAAAAATATGAAGGATGCCGCCGCATGCGGCAAGGTCTGATCAAGCTCTACGGAGGATTTCAGTGACTATCCTGTGAATATCCTTCGTTGCCTGTGGATGGTGGTGGAAAACTAGCAGCATACTCTGACGAAAGCTGCGATTTCGGTGCAACAAAAATCACGGCTCAATATAAATCCGATGCACTCTCTCGCCCAGTCGCGTGAGCAGTTCATACGGAATTGTTCCCGCCATCTGAGAAACCTGTTCAGGACGCAGCGTGTGGCCGTTGTGCGTGCCGTAAAGCAAAACTTCCGCGCCAATGCTGACATCGGGAATGTCAGTGAGATCAATTTGCATCTGATCCATGCTGATGCGCCCGACAATCGGCGCCGTGCGGCCTTCCACCAGCACTTGTCCTTTGCCGGAGAGCTGCCACGGCAGGCCGTCGTCATAGCCAAAAGGCACAATGCCAACTTTTGTTTTGCGCTTTGCCGTGAACGTGCGGTTGTAACCCAACGTATCTCCGGGATCGAACTCCTGAATGCTGGTGATGCGGCTGGTGAGTCCCACAGCAAGTTCCAGATCCATCACCTGCTTCGCGGCTTCCGATGGATATATGCCATAAAGCCCCAGGCCAATGCGCACCATGTTGTAATGCGCCTGCGGAAAGCGCATCGTGCCGGCGGTGTTGGCAGCGTGAATTTTCAAATCGTCAAAACCTGCGGCCTTCAGCTCGGCAATGACCTGATCGAAAGTTGCAATCTGCTGCCGCGTGAAATCGTCAGACGCAGTATCCTCCGCCGAAGCGAAGTGCGTGCACACGCCGGTGAGCCGCATCACGCCGCTCGCGCGAATACGTTTTGCCAGTGCTAGGGCAGTCTTAGGAGGCACGCCCACGCGATGCATGCCGGTATCCACTTTCAAATGGACATCCAGAATTTTGCCGCTGCCCGCCAACGCCGCAATAAATGCATCCACTAGCTCTGCCGAATAAATTACTGGCGTAAGCCGCGAGTTCAGCAGGTTATCCACGTCTTCACGCTCAGAAAGGAATACCAGTATGTCCTGGTCCGCGCCGGTCTTGCGCACCGCCACGCCTTCATTGGCCGACGAAACGCCAATGTGATGAATGCCCAGCTGTGACATCCATGAGCCAAGCTGCACCAGCTCAGTTCCGTATGCCATGGCTTTCAACATAGCCACAATCTGCACCGCGCCTCCGCAGTGCCGGCGAAAGCGCGCAATGTTGCCTTCAATCGCAGCAAGGTTCACCCACAGGCAGCGCTGCGCGATGGCGCCAGAGAGATCGCGCACAGCCTTCACCATGCCAGCATTGCGCGGACCTTTAAAGAGCACCGTGTCGCCAGGCCGCAACAGAGGCAGCAGACGGTCTTTTAATTCGTCAGCGGTCTTTACCTGTAAGACGTTGCCTTCCGGCTGCACGGCTTTGTATCCAGCAGCAGTGGTTGCCAGCTCGCCGTTGCCGACAAGAAACAGATGGCTGAATCCGCACTCCGCCGCCTGCGCGCCCACTTGCTGGTGTTCGCGCGCAGAGCTGGCGCCGAGTTCGCGCATGCCGGCAAAGGCAAACATCTTTCTGCCATTGCGCGACGCACCCAGCGTAGCCGAGCGCAGCGCAGCGTTTACCGAGATGGGATCAGAGCTGTAACCATCATTAATAATGCGAATCCCCTGCGGTGAAGACCAAAGCTCCATGCGGGTTGACGTTGGCGTGTAATTGTCCAGAGCCGCAGCAATTTCCTCCAGCGGCACGCCCAGCAAGTGCGCAGCCGTAGCGGCAATGCGCAGATCGGCAATGATCTCCGGCGAACGCGTTTTCACCCGCACGCTTCTCGCGCCCCTTGACGCTACGCTCAGTTCCAGTAGCTGGCCATCTTCACTGAAGGAAATATGTTTGAGCGAAAGCGCCTGATCTTTGCTAATGCCCGCGTTGCCACTCTCATCGCCAACCCGATAAATAGGGCATTGAATTTTCCGCGCAGCCTCATCGACAGTCGGCTCATTCGCCGGCAGCAGCAGCCATCCATCTTGCGGAAGGCGTTCAAAGAGTTTCATCTTTTCACGTGCGATAGCTTCTCGGCTGCCAAAGGCAGCGAAGTGCGCCAGCCCAATGTTGGTAAGAATCCCATACGTCGGCCTCGCAATTTCTTCGAGAGCAGCCATCTCTCCCGGCGCAGAAATGCCGACCTCAAGAATCGCCAGCGCTTCCGGCTTCTCCGCAGAGAGCACGGCCAGCGGCAGTCCAAGCTGGCTGTTGTAACTTCCCGGCGACGCCAGCACCTGTCTGCCGGCCAGCAAACTTTTCAACGCGTCTTTTACGATCGTCTTGCCATTGCTCCCGGTAATCGCCAGCACGCGCGCAAAATATTCCTGCCTGTGCCACCGCGCCAAAGCCTGCAATCCGCGCAACGGATCAGCCACAGCAATCGCCGGCCAGTTCGGATTCAACGTCAGGCTGCTCAACTTATCTTGAGCCACTAACGCCGCTGTCGCGCCATTGCGGAAGGCGTCAGCCAGAAAACGATGACCATCTGTCTGCTGCCCTTTAAGCGCAACAAACAACGCCCCCGGAGAAGCGCCGCGCGAATCCGTACAGACGCGGTCGATTGCAGACGCAGAATCACCACGCAATTCGCCGCCAACCTCACGCGCTATACGGTCAAGTTTTGTCGGAATCATCTTGTTGAAATCTTCTTGCCTGAACCAGCTTGCAGAAAACAGGCTCAACGCTCAGCTATGAGCGTAGCCAAATCAGTGTACGGGATTTCATCCACACATTGCCGTCCAAGCACCAGAAAAGTACTCTCAATCATTTAGAATAAAGGAGCGAACTCATACAATATTCATGGCCAGCCTTTATAGAAAATGGATGTACGCATGGGAGACCCGTCTCACCACGCGCGACACAAATCGCATCGTCCGCCCAATGGAATGGGGTATGGACTGGGCGCGGCGTTGGCCGCTGGTCAACGGCAATTTCCCCAGCTCTGAGCAGGGCTTTGAAAGCTACCTGCACCAGTTGAATGACCACATTGTCGCTCACAGTGACGAGTTTTTCGCCTATAAAACTCCTGAAGATTTCCGCCTTGAGACGCGTAAGATCGAGCTCTTTGCCACGGGCAGCAACGCCAGCGACAAAGTTCCCGACGGCAACGGAACTTTCCTGCGATTCACCTCGGCTGCGCCCACGCCGTATCCGGTCAATGATCTGGTAAACGCGCGCTGGTTTCCCGCCGAAGGCAAGCGCGCCGTGATTGTTCTGCCACACTGGAACGCCAATGGCATCGCCTATAACGCGCTCGGCCCCATCATGAATCGCTTCGGCATCTCCATGCTGCGCCTGAGCAAGCCATACCACGACATTCGCCGGCCGCAGGAAATCGCGCGCTCTGACTACGCCGTTTCTCCCAACATCTGCCGCACCCTGGACGCAGCCCGTCAGGCCGTGATTGACGTGCGTTCATGCATTGACTGGCTCATCTCGCAAGGCAAAGAGAGCATTGGCATTGTGGGCACCAGTCTGGGATCGTGTTATTCATTCCTGGCGGCCGCGCATGATCCGCGGGTGAAAGTGAATGTCTTCAATCATGCCTCCACCTACATGGCAGACGTAGTCTGGACGGGCCAGTCCACGCGCCACGTGCGTGAAGGCCTTGAGCGTGACGGCATCACCTTGGAAAGCCTGCGCCAGTC
>DASZMF010000731.1:0-3876 GCA_035552035.1 Candidatus Angelobacter sp. | reverse complement strand
TATTCGATAGTCTGATTCGATAGTGTTATTCGATTGTTGCTATCGATAGTCTTGTTCGAACAAGAGATCGAGGCGCTGGATTTCATTGTTGATGAAAAGCGTACACATCTCATCGGATGGACCTGTGGGTGAGCTGATGGCGTTAAGTAGGGCTGCGCGGATTTCTGGATATTGACGGGCATTGCAGTGGATCTGGCTGCCCTGAGTTACGGCTTCAATGATGTCATGGGGCAGAACGTTGTCGTCAGTCATCGCAACATGATCGCCTGAAGACCGCTGCAATGCAGCGCGTCTGGTTTCAGAATAGTTGCGGGTTCCGGAATAACTGCGGGTTCCAGAGTGGTTGCCGGTTCCAGGAAGCTTACCCTGTCCGCCGGCGATTGCGGCCGTGATTGCGCCTGCGTTGGCTGCCATGCTGGCTTGCTGGCGGTAAAAATCTACTATGCCGCCGCCCAGGCGGCTGCGCATGTAGATGAGGGCTTGCGAGGTGGCGTCCATGTCGTCGTCATGGGCGGCTTTGGGAAATGCGCAGATATTGTGGAGGTAATCTTCCATCCAAGTTGTGCCGAAAATCTGGGGATCCGGGAGCTCAATGCTGCCGGCTTCCCAGAGTGGGGCGGTGGCCTGGGCGCGGGCGATTTTGCCTCCTTCAGGATTTACGGCGACTACGCCGGGAATTTCTTTTTGCAGCTCACTGATGATGGCGGGGCCGTTGGCTTTATCTTCAATCAAGACGGCGTGCGCGCTGGGAAATTTTGCGTGGGCGGACTTGATGGCGGCCATGGTGGGACCGAAGTCGAGACGTTCATAGGCGCGATACGGGAGCATGTAATACTTGCCGCCGGAGCGTCCCCAGACCTGGCCGGCGACAAAATCATTGTCACTACCGCCGGAAAAAGTGCAGTCCCAGGATTGCACCATGAAATCAAAATGTGCCGGGAGTTCACGATAGAAGCGCACCCAGGCACGCTTGATGATGCCGCCATCGAGCGGCGCGGGGGTTTGCTGGTATTGTCCGTTGAAGGCCCAGCTGCCCATGCCGACACGCTGGCTGGCTAGAAAAGATTCAGTTAGACGCTGGGGCCAAAGCAGGTCTCCGGCTTTTTGGGTTACAGTTTTTTTGCTGATGGGAAATTTCCAGTCTTTATCTTTCTGCGCGATGGCCGGCAGGCTGACGTGTTCCCAGCGAGGGCTTTCACGTGCGAGGACGTGGCCGGTAAGATCTAGCTCGTGAAGGCGCTGCATGATGATGATTTTTATTCCGGTTGCGGGATCATTGATGCGGCTGCGAAACGTGGTGTCAAAACGGACGTTCACGGCTTCCCTTTCCGCCTGGCTTATGGCCTGCTCAGGGTTGAGGGGATCGTCAAAGATCAGAATATCTCCGCCCATGCCGGTGGCCGTGGCCTGCATGCCGGTGGAAAACATGGTGCCGCGCCTGGAATTCTCATAATGGCTTTTTACGTTCTGATCACGTGAGAGCCTGAAGACTTTGCCCCATCTTTCCTGATACCACTCGGACTCAATCAGGCTGCGGCGATAGACACTATGCTGCGTGCTGAGTTTCTCTGAATACGAGACGAACATGAAACGGCGCGCGGGATCGACGGTCCAGACCCAGATGGGAAAGAAGACGGAGATGAGCAGGCTCTTCATGGTCCGTGGTGGGACGTTGAAGATGATGCCTTCCAGTTCTTTTCCGCATGTCGGCTTAAAACCGTTGCTCCTGATAAGCGTGAGATAGTCACAGATGAGATCGAGATGCCAATTCCAGACTAGCGGGCTGACAGGCTCAAGGTGCGTCCAGGCCATGCGGACGAAGTCTTCCAGCGTGGGGCTGTAAACGGGATTGATAGCTTTTTCTGGTGCGCCATGGTTTGCTGATGCCTGATTTTGGTGAGGCCCATTCGATACTTCCTCAGACTCGTTTTCTTTCAGCACTTCATTTTCCGGCACAGCATTTCTCTGCGCTTCAATTTTCTGCGCTTCATGCTTCTGCGCATCAATGACCGTGCAAGAAGCGCACTCAATCTCTGAGAGAGACGGTTTGACTGGCGGAAGGATGGTGATTGCGCACGGCTGGCCAGCCGGTAGCGCTGGTTTATTGCCTGCACACCCGGAGGCATGGCTGATTCTTTTCCGCGGCGCTGTATGAAGTTTTTTAGGAGACATTGGCGGCGACCTCCTCCGCGGGCAAAGCGGCATCTGATGGTGCGATGTTTTCAAATTCGAGATATGGAGTTCTAAAGAGTGGCCGGCCTGGAGCTGCGCCCCAGCCAAGATCGATGGCGATGCGAGCGCGGTGCGAGCCGATGGTGTATTGCCAGATGACGTGTTCATCCGCACTGCAGCTCTGGTCACGAATGTAAGTAAGCTGAGCCAGTGTTAGTTGCAACGCGGTATTGCGATGAATGAATTGTGCGGACCCATCCTTGACCAACCGGATGGCCGCAGGAATGTTCACGACAAAGGCCGGCGCCGCAGGATACGCGCGCTCACACTCATAGGCGATGCCGGTGCGGCAGCCTTCACACGGTTCTCCGTTTTGGCACGTCGCATGAAGCAGACAGATGCCGCATGGAGTGCCGAGAATACAGGGCGAGACAAACGTGGGCTGGTGCATGCGATAAACAGAGATCAAATCCTGGGACACAGGTATCCTCTTGAGGTTGGTTGCGGGCCAATGGAGAAAGCCAGCGCCACTGCTGGCTTGAGATTGCTATGGCAGCAAATCCGCGATGATGGGCGCAGATGCCGCGCGGCATGAGATCAAGAGCCAGATCAAGAGCCGTCACACGTTTCTGCATTACGGACTTGCCAGTAGAGCTGCTCCCGCAGAATGACTTCGTGGAATGGAAGCTGCGCAGTTGTGAGTCCGGAGCCAAGCAGGACGAACGCGCACTCTGTGTCGCATTCGGGGCACAGGACATGATCCGCCGAGGGGGCGTTGGCGAGAGCCTGCCTGAGCTCACCGCATTGCGGGCATCGCAAGGCAATGTACACGCAGGGGACAAGCTGATTTAAAGCGCGTGAGTGAGTGTGGTCGGCTGGCGGAAGTGGCGAATGATGGAGCGACATGAACTTTTCCTTTCTGAAAACGTGATCTACAACGTGAGCGCGGCTGGCGCGGGGTGTTTCCTGGGTGGGATCGCCGGTCATCGTGCGATCACTGTCATCGGGAGAAAACTTACCGCGGCTTTGCGCGGATGAACGCGGATCAGGGAAAAGCCCTTGCCGACAGATATCTTTCTAGAAGTTTTTGTGCGCAGGCCTGCCCGCATGCGGGTAAATCAGCGAGGCGAAGAGCGGTGGCCGACAGAAACCGACGGCAGACGAAGCGCTGCTGCTCAACGGTGACGACGAACCAATGATTGGCCTGGCGGCGGACATTGGTGCATCCGGGAGCCGCGCATTTCACGGTGGTGACGAGATGAGGGTTGCGAGGCTTCATAAACATGCTCCGTGAATGAGAGCGAGCCGCGGGAAGAGTTGCGTGAGCAGAGCATGGAATGGGGATGTGAGTTTGTGAAGAAGCTGGTAATAGATGCGATGCGGCTGAATGTTGGCGGAACGAAATTGAATATCGGAGGCCTGAGGTTCGCTATGAGCAAACTGGGGGTGAATGCCGCGTGAAGAAAGTTGCCCGTCGGGATGGGGACGGTCGCAGCGGAGATGGTGCGCGTGCGTGAGCTCGGCGGCGGTGTCGGAGTCGCTCCAGTGCCCGTCGGCGAGGTGGGAGTCGAGGCAATTGCCGCAACAGTCAGTGTCACACTCGGCGCAGGTGTAAATGTGAGCGCTGCAGAAATGCTGGTCGCAGGCGGAACAGGCGCGGGTGGACGGAATGTCACAAACGGGACAGAGAGCTGGCTTGTCGAG
>DASZMF010000730.1:0-8092 GCA_035552035.1 Candidatus Angelobacter sp. | reverse complement strand
GCAGGCACAATTGTGTTAGGAAACGTCAAGAAAGCTGTGTTTTCAGGCTGCGGGAGCTTTGCAGCCTGAATTACTTTCGTTCTGTTACCTATGATTGAGAACAAATAAATATTTCTGCAACAAAGCCGATGTAATCTGTGTCTAATAGAGCAAGCAGTTATAAAAGGTATAAGGTCGGAGGTGACCTATGGGAGAGAAATTCTCGGTGGCTGAAGTAGCAGCGCTTCGGAATGAGCTCCTGCAGGGCGGTCTTGATTCATTCCAGACAGCGGAACTTTTAAAAATGTTTTTAGCCGGACGCGGATACGGTGTGTCGCCTGAATCGGCCCTGGACGCAGCAGGCCGAATTGAAAGCGCAAACTGCAACGTGGAATCACTGCACAAAGAACTTGAGAGTTTGGCATTAGTGATGTAACCGCATCATGAAAAGCTGAGAGAGCCGGGCAAACCAGCCCGGTTTTTTTCTTTGTCCCGAGCTCCAGCGAGGGAACCCTGTAGCGACGAGAAATTTGCCACATGCAAAATGTTTTCAGATTCCTTTTCAAAATCAATTCGTGTTCATTCGCGAAATTCGCGGCTAAGTTTTTGAGAACTTATATTTCATCGTAAGCGATAGGGATTCCCTCGCTCCGCTTCGGAATTTCAGAAAAGCTGATTGCTGACTGCTCATTCATAATGCAGCGCTTCCACCGGATCCAGCTGCGCAGCGCGCGTAGCCGGCAGCGTTCCAAAAACTACGCCAACCAGTACCGCAACCACAATCGCAATAATCGCGGAGAGCCCGGAGATGGGGATTCTGTACTCGGTTAGAAAGCGGACAGAGAATGGAAGCGCCAGCCCCAGAATTGTGCCCACGATCCCACCCGCCAGCGAAATCAGAATCGCTTCAGTCAAAAATTGCAGCCGAATCTCCCGGCTGGTAGCGCCAATGGCTTTGCGTATGCCAATTTCGCGGATGCGCGTACGCACATTCGCCAGCATAATATTCATGATGCCTACGCCGCTCACAATCAGCACCAGCAGTGAAATTCCCAGCAGCATCAGCGTCAACCCGTTGGCTGCCCGCGACGCCACCTGCAAAAGCTGCGTCAGATTTTCAATCCTATAAACAGATGCCGGCCGGTGCCGCGCCTGCAGGACCTGCTTAATCATCTCCGTGGCGCGCGGCACGTCGCCTGCGTCGGATACGGAAAAGAAAACCTGCTTCACCGCGTCTGTGCCGATAAAATAACGGCTCACGCTATAAGGAATCAGAATGGTGTCGCCCGCGATTTCCGACTGTCCAAACGTCTCCACGCGTTCGCGAAACGTGCCGATAATCACAAACGGCAGGCCATTGATCTTTATGTCTTTATCTTTCGCGGCGTCTTGTCCGCCATACACGCGCTGCGCAAATTGCTGTGTCACCATCGCCACATGAGCGCGTGCCATGGCGTCTTCGTCATCAAAGAAACGCCCAGCTAGAATCTCCAGATTGCGTACCGTTGAATACTGCGGAGAGACGCCCAGCACCAGTATGTCGCGCTCTTTGCCGCCGCCCACGCTGATGCGATCATGCAGTTCGGTCATCGGCGAGGCCGCCTGAATTCCCGGCACTTCCTGCTGTACCGCCCGCATGTCGTCCACGGTCAAATCGTCTCTGGCGCTCGTGCTCACTGAAGCGTTGCTGCCGCCTTCGTAATAAGCCCAGATCAGATTCGCGCCGATACCCTGGATCTGGTTCATCACATACTGCTTGCCGGTCAGCCCAATCGTTACAACGACAATCAGTGAAGCCGTGCCAATCACCATGCCCAGCGCGGTCAGGGCAAAACGCCATTTGTTGGTGCGGAAAGAATCCAGCGCAAGCGTAACAATCTCACTGAAGAGCATGGTGTTGCGCGCGGTTTCCACCAGGGGGCGTCCGACCATATCACTATTGTACGATTTCTTGCCGTCAATAGGCTCGCCGCCAACGCTTGTTTGTTGCTCTTTGGGGCACAGCACAGTCGCCGGGCTGCTGGCGGCAGTCCGGTCAAGCTCAATTTTTGCTTCGTCAATGGGCGTTTGTGTCGGCATTTTTTAGCTACAACAGTTTCATCGGCATCCGGGGGATAAACTCCAGCAAAAGCCAAAAGGCGACAACTGTGAAGTCATCGCCTTTGGCCAAATACTAACTACCAATTACTAAATACTCCCTTACTCCGCTTTCGCATCCTGCTGTGGCTGCGTAATGGCAATCGTCTCGCCTACATCGCCAACCTTAAAGCGGGCAAACCGGCGGACAAAGATATTCTCGCCCAGCTTGCCAATCTTGCTGGCAATCAGCTGATGGATAGTGATCCCCGGCTCTTTTACAAAGGGCTGGTCCAGCAGGCAGACTTCTTCGTAGAACTTTGACATCTTGCCTTCCAGTATCTTTTCCACCACATTCGCCGGCTTGCCGGTTGAAGCTGCCTGCGCGCGATAAATTTCTTTTTCCTTCTCATACGCTTCCGGCGTGACATCTTCCTTGCGGACAAACTTCGGGTCCGCCGCGGCAATATGCATCGCAATGTCTTTGATCAGGTCTTTGAAATCATCGGTGCGCGCAACAAAGTCGCTCTCGCAATTAATCTCCACCAGCACGCCAATCTTGCCGCCGGCGTGTATGTAGCTGGCCACGGAGCCTTCGCTTGTCATGCGGGCCGCTTTCTTTGCTGCTGTGGCAATACCTTTTTTGCGGAGCCAGACCAGCGCTTCTTCAATATCGCCCTTGGAGTTTGAAAGGGCGTTCTTGCAATCCATCATGGGTGCGCCGCTGCGCTCGCGCAATTCTTTTACCTGTGCTGCTGAAATGTTCGTGGTCTCTGTACTCATGTGTCGTTTCCTTCAATCAACTTTGTGTCTTATAAACTTTGGCCCGCGTGGCTCTTCGCCTTAACGCGGGCCATTTTTTCCTTAAGTCCCGAGCGTAGCGAGGGATCCCTATTGCTACCATGCCCAAGACCCACTGGTTGCTTTGCTTTTTTGCCTTGTGCAGACCAGCGAGATAGTTCTCGCTGCCTTCAAATGCTGGCAATCTTTGACTATGTCGCTTTGGCCACATCCATGGCCGGAACTTCAGCCGCAGCTTCTGATTCAGGTGCCTTGCGTCCCTTGCCGCCCAGCACTTCTTCCATGTTCAGCTCGTCTTCTTCAGCCAGATCGGCGGAAGTAGGCGCTGCTGCCTTGGGTGCTGCATCGGCTTCGCTTGTGGCGACTGCGCTGGCCATGTCCGCACCCTGCTTGTCGGTGGAGAACTGCACGCCTTCGGCAATAGAGTCAGCCACTTTTGAAGCAAACAGCCGGATCGCGCGCAGTGCGTCATCGTTGCCTGGGATGACCCAGTCAACTTCCGTAGGATCGCAGTTTGTATCAACCACGGCGACCACGGGAATGCCCAGCTTGCGGGCTTCTTTCACGGCAATTGCTTCTTTGTTGGAGTCGATTACAAAGACCACATCGGGCAGGCGGGTCATTGACTTAATGCCGGCCAGGTTTGCCTGCAGGTGCTTGCGTTCGCGCTCCAGCTTGATCACTTCTTTTTTCGGCAGCAACTCGTAGCGACCATCCGTGGCCATCTCGTCGAGCTCTTTGAGCCGTTTTACTGATTTCTGTACGGTGACCCAGTTGGTCAGCAATCCGCCCAGCCAGCGGTTGTTCACGTAGAACATTCCACAGCGTGTGGCTTCTTCGGCGATTGCGTCCTGGGCTTGCCGTTTGGTGCCCACAAACAGGACTGTCCGTCCATCTGCGGCAGCATCCTGTACAAATTTGCTCGCGTCTTTAAACATCTTGAGCGTCTTTTGCAGGTCGATGATGTAAATTCCGTTGCGTTCCCCAAAGATGTACTCTTTCATCTTAGGGTTCCAGCGCTTGGTCTGGTGGCCAAAGTGGACACCCGCTTCAAGCAGCTCCTTCATGGTGATGTTAGCCAAAATACCTCCTTATTGAGATTGCATCCTTTGCGGCAGATCTTGCCCGCTCGGGATTGATTCCCTGCTCCGCTCCCGTTTTGGTGCGGGAGGGAAGATTTGATAGTTGGCCAGTTGAAAACTGGCCAACTATCGGTATCAGCGTCTAGCGATTCGTTGCGAATCGCGTGCCTTTAGGCAGACGTTCATCGCGTTAGCGATGAATTCGCGTATCCACAAACAAACCGTACAAAAAACTACCTCAGAAAAACAGAGGACGGCCCAGCGTCCGTCCCTGCTGAGAAATTTAGCGCTTGGAGAACTGGAAGCGTTTGCGGGCTCCCTTTTGTCCGTACTTTTTGCGCTCTTTGCCGCGAGCATCGCGGGAAAGGAAGCCTTCGGCCTTCAGCTTCTTGCGCAGTTCAATATTGAACTCCAGCAGCGCGCGGGCAATGCCCATCTTCAAAGCGCCGGCCTGGCCGTTGATTCCGCCGCCGGAAACATTGGCGGTAATGTCAAAGGTGGAGCTGGTCTCGCTCGTCACGAGCGGCTGCTTCACTTCAACCCGCTGTGCGCCGGTCAGAAAATATTGATCAAACTCGCGTCCGTTCACCACAAACTTGCCGCCGCCGGGACGCAGAAAAACCCGGGCCACGCTCGACTTGCGGCGTCCGGTGCCGTAATACTGAACTAATTCAGCCATCTGTTCTCAACTCGCTTTAGAAAAATTGTATAGACCGCAGGCTTTCCAGCTCAACGATCACTCAAAAAACGTTCACTCAAAACTTGTATAGCCGCGTGGACCGCAGGCGCCCTCGCCTGCGTACCTAAATGCCTGTCTTCTGCAGCCTGCACACCTGAAACTTATGCCTGTGTGGCACAGGCACTCTTGCCTGTGACTAAGCCGATTAAGCCTGCTTACGTCCAGCCAGCACCAGAGCTTCAGGCTTCTGGGCCTGGTGCTCATGCTTGTCGCCGGCATAAACTTTCAGCTTCTTCGCCATGGCCTTGCCCAGCTTGTTCTTGGGCAGCATGCCGGCAATCGCCTGCTGCACAATGCGATCCGGACGGCGATCAAACAGCTTGCGGAACTGCTCTTCACGCAATCCGCCCGGGAACCCGGTGTAATGGCGATACATCTTCTGTTCGGTTTTCATGCCGGTCACGCGGATTTTATCCGCGTTAATCACAATCACGTGATCGCCAGCGTCAATAAAAGGTGTGTAAAGGGGGCTCTCTTTACCAGCTAAAATGCTGGCCACGCGCGAGGCTAGACGCCCCAGTGTCTGCCCTTGAGCATCCACCAAAAACCACTTGCGCGCAATTTCCTGCCCGCCTGGAAAACGGGTTACCATTTCCATTACTCCTGAGAATATAAGCACTAAGAAAGACCGCTCGAATGACGCCACTTACCTACTTCCGGATGGGGAAGACACAAGGAGAGGCTAACTGCAAGCAGTGAAGATGTAAGAATACCGAATTTGGCCCAAAAATGTCAATGTCGCTGGATTTTCTTTCCCGCCACCGCTCCAAATCGGTAAACAACCCGATTTTGACGGAAATCCTCTGTGTTTCTCTGTGATCTCTGTGGTGAACGGTTTTCTCCGATCACCCGATGACGGCGATCACGCGCGATCACCCGATCTAGCGCGCTCTGCGCGCCCCCCTCCCCCCGGTTTAACCCAATTCGACCCAAGAGCACCCAATACGACCCAAGAATCGGCAGAGGGTCACAACTTTTTTCTACCCACCCGGGGGTAGAGTGTTTTGTTGCAAACAAACATCAACGTGCAATTCGATAAGCCAGTGACAGCCTTATCGAAGCCTCTTTTCTCTCTGTTTTCGGGTTCCATTTGCATTCCTTCTCAACCTTTTGCTTTAAAGCCCCGTATCACTAAACCCAGTTAAATCAATAGCTTTCAAAAATCTCTCGAAACTGCATCGGCTGAGACTATCGGCAGAGGGTCGCAACCCATAAAGCACAAAACGCAACGGGATCTCCGTTGCGCCCAACTTCATTCTTACTGTAGCAACTTTGCTTATCAGAAAACAATTGTCCTTTGGTTCAATTGGTTCAACTAACTTTAGGTTCAATAATCAGCAAGCTCGCAATGGCCCCGCGCAAAATATTATTTCCCCGCAATCGGCAGCTCTGTTTAAACTATCCCCTGCCATGGCCTTCAACCCTGTATTAAGGCAGCTCCGATTCGGCCCAGCATCTTCCCAATAAGCCACCTTTGTGTTCCTTGGTGTCCTTTGTGGTTAAAAGGGTTTTCAATTACCAATTCCGGCGATATTGGCAATTTTGGCAATCTAGTTTTCTTTCGCTCCTGCGCCGCGCAGATCAAAAGCCAGCCGCAAAACATAATGCACGCCGGAAACCGTGGTCAACGCCACACTGGCCCATAGGCTCCACTTTTTTGCGAAGTGGGCCCATTCAGCATGATTAATCTCAAAGATTAACGCCATGGGTACGCTGAGAATCTGCACCACCGTGTTGGCCTTGCCCAGCCAGCTCGGACGAAACACCCGCATGGTGTTGGTGGCATAAAGCAAAGTGCAGACAATAAGAATAATAATATCGCGGCTGAAAACCATGATCGTGAACGGCCAGCGGATCACGTGCGCAATCGAAAGCATCAGGAACATGGTACTGAGCAGCAGCTTGTCGGCAATCGGGTCAAGATACTGCCCGAGCGTGGTCTTCTGCTGCAGCACGCGCGCCAGCAGCCCGTCCAATCCGTCTGTAATGCCGGCAACTATAAAGATAGCCAGCGCCCATCTGTAATTCTTCTGCTGAATGGCCACCACTACAAATGGCAAAAAGATCAGCCGCATCAGCGTAAGCAAATTCGGCGCGGACTTTAACTGGCTCAGCACTTATTGCGGCTCCTGGAAGAGCTTGCTCACAGCCACGCCCGTCTTTGCCGCGAACTGGTCCGCCAGTGACGGCAACTCGCCATTGCGGCTATCCACTTCAATCCGCTGTACTCGATGCATAGGGAAGAAAATCATACTCGCCGAGGTCGCCTCGCCGGATTTCACCAGGTGCGTAAAATCATCGAGCGACTGCAAATCCACGCCGCGCAAACTCGCGCCCGCCGGCGTTAAGGCCATCAGGATGCCCCAGAATTTCTCTCGCGGATTTTGCAGCGTAACCAGCACCAGCTGTCCGGGATTCATGGTGACTTAACCTCAACCTTTAAAAGCCTGGGCGCATTCCTTGCCTTGGCAATCCATGCCTTAGCGATCATGCCTTAGCAAACTTGCCTTTGCAAACTACGAAGTGCTTTCAAGGTTATCACGCAACGTGCGCATCTAGCGGCTTGTCTGCGCCATGTTCCGCCTGGCCAAAGCCGATATGCACCGCTCCGCCATTCTCGCCGCCCCCGCAACATTCGGATGCCCCGCCGCAGAGAGCAAACACTGGTGTTTTTGCAACTCCCCGGGCCCCACCAGTTCACAAGCCGCCATTCGCTCGTCAGCAACTTCGTCCGGAGCCTTGTCCGGATCACTCAAATCCAGCTCCCACACCAGCGACTGCGGCGCATACGCGGCATTCGTCTCGTCCATGCCAGAGTCAACAAAAACAGCCCGCCTCTCGCCGGCCGCGCGATTCACCTGCTCCACCGCGCCCCGTAGCAATCCTGTAGAAAGCTTCCAGAAGCGCACACAGTGCTCCACCAGCGCATTGCGAAAAATGCCGGCATCAAACAGCGGAGCAAACCGCGCCCCGTGCACGAGAGAGTAAAGCGCCTCAATTCCCTCCGGCTTACTGAGCGGACTGAGCGCCGGATAGTATCCCAGCACCAGCACCTGCGCATTCTGAAACTTGCTCACCACCTGCTGCAAGAGCGCATGCAGGTCGCGTCCGCAATAATTGCGCGTGTGCAGCTCCAGTTCAAACAGCGGGATCATGGGATTAAAAACGCGTTGCACCTCAACGTCATTAATTCCGCCATTCATCAGCACCCACCGCACCTGCGTGGGATCACCGGCAAAACCCTGCAGCTGCTGCAGGATTGTCGGAAAAAAACACGGCACTTCGCCCGACGGCATCGTGACCGTATAAGAATCGCGTATCCCAATCTTCGCCCCGGAGTGCGCCAGCATCGTCACCGGCACGTCCAGATGCCGCGCCAGCAGGCTGGCCGTCTTGTGCTGCTCCAGCAGTCCCT
>DASZMF010000729.1:0-3573 GCA_035552035.1 Candidatus Angelobacter sp. | reverse complement strand
CCACCCAAAGAACTAAAGATGCTTCCTATTCCCTTGAACATCGAACCAAAGCCGCCAGTCATCTTGCCCAGCAGATTTCCAGAGCCTTGCTTATCGCCACCAAACAGGTCAGCCGACTGCATGAACTGGTCCCAAGCTTTGCCGCCGTCAGGGGTGCCACCACCCGGACCCAGCAAACCACCTGCTGCCTTCGCTGCTGCACTGACCGCACCGTCTGCCACATTGGTCACATACAGAGCGCTGCTCTTGGAATTACCGTCTCGCTTTGCGCCCGGAGTTTTAATCCCGAACAGCGAACCGATGCCACCCACAGCCTTCTTCATAACGTCCTGCACAGCCGTCTTTGCAAGCGATTGCTCGATGGCCGTTCCCAGACCCTTGAAAGCGTTTTTCTGCCCGGTGATGAACTTCGTCAGCGAACCTTCGATGCTGTTCATACTGCTGGTCATCACATCGTTTACTTGCTGAGCAGCCGTCTTTGCGTTGTTCGCATACTCGGTGAAGAACAGTTTGAAGCCATCGCTCAACTTCCCAGACTGAGCAAGCAAGTTGTCGTAGTCCTGAAGTTCCTGCTGACGATCTTTGTGAAGAACCGCGTCAATGGATTTCTGTTCGTCGCTGCCTTCCTTCACCTGCTGACGCATCTTTTCAAGGATGGTGATTTGCTTTTCGATCTGCGTGTAATTCAGTTCACCCGCAACCTTTTCAGCGGCTGCTTGTACCTGTTCAAGGTCGCTGACCTGTTGCAGTTTTTGACGGTACTGTTCAATTTCGTCCGCGCTCAGCAGAGGGTTCTTCTGCGCGAACGCTTGAACTTGTTGTGCAATGTTGAACTGACGAACCGCTTCAGCACCATTCAGAATCGCGCTGGTGTACTGGCCCAGCTTCTCAATCTGAATCGTCAGTGAATTGCTGGTTTCGTTCAGCGAGCGCGTTTCTTCGGCTTGCGCCTGAGAGTGGACAGAATTCTTTGCAGCGTTCAGCTTTTGTTGTGCAGATGCCAGAGAAGACATCTGGTCTTTCAGTTGAGACTCTGACGCGCCTAACGCTTTCTGCGCAGAAATCAGTTCCGTGATGTCATCAACTTGTTTCTGAAACGGAGCAATCTTTGCCTGTTCCTGAGCAGCTTCGATGACAGCCGCAGTCTTGGTGAAAGCATTCGCTTCAGCGAGAACCGACTGCGTTGCAACATCAGTCTTCTGAATGAAGTCTTCAAGCTGCTTGTTAACGTCTGCTTCTTTTTTGTAAGCAGCCAGCGAAAGAGTCAGTTGTTCAATGGCCGATTTCTGAGCCATCGTGAACGGAATGTTCCGCTTTATCGCTTCGGCCTGTAGCTCTTCAATCGTCTTCAGTGCATCCGCAGCCGCAGTCGCAATGATCGTCTGTGCGGTGGTCCCGCTGATTGCGTTGGCCAGCTTATCTTCCGCGTCAACCTGTGCCTTCAGCTTGGCAATCGCATCCTGAACAACGTTCGACTTGATTTGCTGGCTTTGGTCTGGCGCAAAGCTGTGTTTCTGTTGCTTCTGTTGCTCAAACGGGTCAGCACCGTGAACCGTGGTAGCGAAGAACTTCGTCAGACGGTCATCAGCCTTCTGCGTGTCGGCAATGATGCCTTTTTCAAAATCCTTGAGACCTTCGCTGAATGATGCCTTCAGTTCGTTTCCTGCTGCCCTGAAGCCACCGCTTTTCAAATCGGCCAGAGCGTTTCCAAGACCAATTACCAGCTTGGTCACGAAGTCGAAACCGTTGCTCATGAACGATACAAAGTAGTCACCCGCAGTGACTACTGACGCGATTGCTCCAGTGAGAATCTTGAACGAAGGAACAACCATGTCAAGGATGACCCGGCCCAACGTCTGAAAAATTCCAGACGGGTCTTTCAAATCTTCCGTGACAAAGTTCACGAACGCCATCATGGAAGGAAGCAACTGCTTCATGACAGCGTTAGCTGCCCCTTGTAGCGCTGCTTCTACCTTGTCTAACCCTTGCTCAAACTGACGCGCCTGTGCCGCTGTCTGGCCGCTGATTGTGACGCCAAACACGCTGGCTTCATCAGTCATCTTCTTGATTCCTTCTGAACCTTCGTTCAGCAGAGGAATCATTTCAGCACCAGCGCGCCCGAATATCTGCATAGCCAGCGCAGTCTTCTGCGGGCCATTCGGCATCTTTTCAAACTTAGCAGCTATTTCGTCCAGCAGTTCAGTGGTTGGCCTTAACTGCCCATTGGTGTCCTTGATAGCAATTCCGAGACGTGAATACGCGGTCTTTGTGCCGTCTGGCGCAATGGCAGCAGCGAACGCAGACTTGGACATCTTTTCCAAGCCACCTGCCAGAACATCCGTTGCAACGCCCGTTTGCTTTGCTGCGTAGGACAATGAAGACAATGCTTCAACAGAAACACCCGTCTTCTCAGACATTTCATGAAATTCGCTTGCACCGTTGGCCGCGAATGCCGCGATTCCTGCACCAGCCAGACCAAGCCCGGCGACTGCACCAGCAACGCTGGCAACTCCAACGCCAACCAAACCCAGCTTTCCAACCATGCCGGAAAGCGAGTTGGTGACGGCATTGACGGTGCTACCGATGCTGCCCAGTGACACAGCAAGCTGTCCGCCGACTGCTCCGAATGGAGCAAAGGCTTTTTCTGCAATTCCGCCAAGGGATTCAAACGAATCCTGAATGCCTTTAGCTGCGTGCTGTGCTTCAACGCGGGCCTTGCTCATCCCGTCAACGAAGCCGCCAGTTTTTGCAATCAGGTCTACAACTAATGTGCCTAAACTTATGGCCATGCTTTTTCCTTAGATTTTTTCTGTGGCTAGACCAGTCGAAAAGCTGGTGCTGACGGTCTGCCGGATTTCTTAAAATTATTTTCCCAGTACCTGCGCGTGCCATTCTTGGGTGACCAGATTTTTCTACGGATCAATTCAGCGCCACTTTTTTCTAGGATGATTCGGCGCACGCTGTCCGGAACACGGTCCCAGCGCTCACAAAATTCTTCCAGCATCACGCACAGCACCTGATAAAGAGCCAAGGGCAAAACGTGCTTCGCAGCAAGGCACACGTCTGCGGTGAAATCTACGTTGGTAGGCGCACAATCGTGCGTGGTCTGACCACCAGAGTTCCGGTACAAAGCAACTACGGGACGCGAGCAGTTCCGTCTGGATAAAATCTCATTGATGCAATGCTTCGCTGCCTGTGTTCCAGCGCTGTCCCTAGAATTTATGACAAGCGACTCTTCGACAGTTATTCTCGGTGCGTATTCTTCTTCCCACGAATTGCTGACGGCCTTCTGCGTGAACTGGATTTTCTCGGGCTCATTCTCTTCACCGCTGGTCTGTTCATCGGAAGGCTTACGGGCCGCCCGCGATATTTCCCGCAGAGATTCTGCGGCGGGTGCGACAATCGAAATTGCACACGCGTCCTGCTGGTCTTCGAGTGCTATAAAATCCATGACGCTCCGTTGTTGGTGGGATAAGAAACAGACCGCTGCCCGGTGAAGAGCAGCGGCCTGATTTGTGGTGAAGGTTGATTGCTTCAGCTAATCTGAAGCATTTTGATAGCGCTGTCTGACGT
>DASZMF010000728.1:0-6028 GCA_035552035.1 Candidatus Angelobacter sp. | reverse complement strand
GGCTGGAAGCGGCTTTTAACTCAACCATGGACCGCGTGCATCAACGGTTCACCTTGCAGATGCGCATCTGGACCATTGTTTTTTCCCTGGCCTTTTCGCTGATCTACCATCTGGACGCGATCCGGATTTATTCGCAGATTTCAAACGACCCAGCATTGCAAGCCAGCCTGACCAGTGTTTCCAATGATCTGATGAAAAAATACACCGCGGCTGCCACTCAAGCATCCACGGCAGCAGGCTCGAACACAGATAGCGCGGCAAACCAGGGCCAGGATCCGGCGACAATCGCCAAAGCCTATAAAGACGTACAAAGCGACCTGGCGAATGCAAAGCTCCAGCTTCTGGATGTTCCCGAAAACTGGTGGGATTGGAAAAGCCTGGGCTTGAACGGATTTCTCCGGCTCCTGGCGACAGCTGGCCTGTTAAGCCTGGGTGCGCCCTTCTGGTACAACTCGCTCAAAGGGCTGGCCAACCTTCGCTCACAGGTGGCGGCAAAGCAAGACGCTGAAGCGAAATCTTAAGGATGGTCCGGCATGGACCACCGCTTTAGTTGACGTTGGGTGACGAGGTCGTTTATATAGATATTTATCGATATGCCGCTGACCGATAAACACCTCGTCAACATGCTCAAGGCCGTAGCCGATCCGGCTCGGCTCAAGATTCTTCGACTGTTAAAACAGAAGGGCCAATGCTCCATTGGCAAAGGCGTGGGCATGTGCGCCTGTGATGTGCAGGACCACGTCACGCTCTCCCAGCCCACCATTTCTCACCATATGGCGATTCTCCGCAAAGCCGGTTTGGTTGAGAGAGAAAAGCACGGCCTATGGATGTGGTACCGCAGAAACGAAAAAGCACTCAAAGAGCTGGCGCATGCGATGAACGCCGATCTCTAGCTGCTTTAACCACAACTGCTTTAACCACAAAGGACACGAAGTAACACGAAGGATTTGAGTCTGCTTTTTCGTGGTGTGACTTGGTTCTCCTGATGATAAAAACTTCTTCTTATCGCAACAAAACCAATCGCCCGTAAATCACAAAGGGCACGAAACAACACAAAAGTTGAACCAGCTCCCCCTTTGTGTTCCTTCGTGCCCTTTGTGGTTAAAGCCTTTTGCTTACCGAACGACTGAAGCAAACATAGGCGACTCAATCAGCTGTTGGAAGCTCTTGTCATCGGCCTTGAAGCGCACTACTAATTTATTGCTGTCATTTTCCACGGTAGTTCCGTCAATCGCACTTTTTTCCGTGGGAGTTGCGTCCATCTTCTTGAACAGGATTCCCGCCTTCAGCACTGACGAAAGCGTTGACGCGGTAATGTTGTCAGAGGTAATCACGTTCAGGTTGAAGTCGACGCCATGGTCAAAATCCATGCTGTAACGTGAGCCAGTCAGCTTTTTCTTCATGGTCTCAAAGTCGCCCAGGTCAGCGGCGGCGCCCAGCGCAGACTTCAACATGGTCTGCGTGCCGGATGAATCAAGCACGCTCCACACGGTTCCCGCTTCCACTGAGGGAATCATGTCAGTAATGTCATGATTGGCATTCAGGCTCATGCTGGCATTGTCGCGCGCGTCCAGTGCGGCTTTTACGGCAGCAATGTCGCCAAACAACATGGTCCAGTCGTCAAGAAAAGTCATCTGCATTCCGCCGGACATGGGATAGATCAGCGAGCCATTCTTCTTGGTGGCTTTGATATTCTGCTTGGCGATCTTCAACGCCAGCTTTTTGCGGGGAAACTGTCCCTGCGCAATGCCGATCATCTGCAGTCCATGGTCTTTCTGGCGGAAAGAGGCCAGCGTGATCTGGTCAATGTCCTTGTCAGGATTTACGCCGATATCTTTGAGAGCGTCTTCAAACTGCTTCATGTTGGGCGGAAGCAATTTTGCTTTCATGTCCATGGCAGTTTCAGAATTGCGCATGCGGCGATAATCCACGTTAATCACCTGCTGGACTTCCACAGGAATCACCGTGCGTGCGGCAGTACTTAGAGAAGCGGCAAAGCTGGGCAGGCCGCTGCCTATAAAAGCGAACAGAGTAACAAGAGTGCGTTTCATATTCATATTTTAATCCGGTTTTGCTTAGTCTGATGCATTCACGAGCAGCTCAGGATGCTATTTCCTGTTACTTAAGGTATTCACCTCTGGAGCTGCCCTACCCTAGAACGTATCTCCTCGGCAAAACGAGCATCTTTTAATGAGGCCAGATTGATTTCCACGTTGGCCAGCGCACCCACAATCGCCGCGCTTGCCAGGGCTCCCGCCACCGTCAGGTCAGAAGCCATGTTCGGGCTTGTAATCGGCTTAAGGCTGGCTACGATATCCGCTACTTCGCGGGTTTTTTGGGCTGTCTCCATGGGAACGGAGGTTGCGCCGTGCATGGCAGCTTCAATCGCCGGCTCACGATCTGGCGAAGCTTTATCCAGCTTGTAAGCCGCCATCACATGGTTGTAACTTTCGGCATCGGCATCAATTTCGGCTTTCAGTTCTTCGCGAAGCTGTGCCAGCCGAGCGACGGCCTGGCTCAACTGCGCTTCATATTGCAGATAAGCTTTCTTGGTCCGCGACATCGCCGCGACCATGCCGCCCAGAGCCGCAGCCATGGCCGCTGTAGCGGCAGCCGCGCTGCCTCCGCCGGGAGTCGCTGTGGGCGCAGCCAACTGCTCAATAAAAGGCTCAACCCCGGCGCGCAGTCCGCCGATGGCCATCTTGCCGCTGGTTACAGCAGCCAGGCGGTTTTCCAGAATCATGGACGAATCAAAGCCTTCCACCTGCAGAAACCACTCAGCTGCCTGCTCCAGCGCCTTCTTGGGAATCAGCCCGACAATCTCACTACTCACCGGCTGCACGCCGTAACGCGCGGCTTCCCGTTTTACAAATTCAAAAACGCGGGCAATGGGCGTCTGCTCAAAATCTGTCAGGTTCATGGAAACCTGGGCCATGCCTCGCACTTCAAAACCCGCGCCCTTCACATAACGCAGACCGCCAGACGACGCACGCACTGCTTTGGCAATCTTCTTGGCTATATCCACGTCTTTGGTATTCAAGAAAACGTTGTACGCAACCAGCGCTTTACGCGCGCCGACCACGGTTGCACCTGCCGTGGGATGGCAGCACGGATCGCCAAAGTCTGGCTTGCGCGCCGGATTTACCAGAATGTCTTCTTTCAACCCTTCAAACTGGCCGCGGCGGATGTTTTCCAGGTTCGTCCGGTCAGGATGCGTGGCCGCTGACTCATATAAATAGACCGGGATCTGAAAGCGCTTCCACACTTCTTCTCCAACGTGGCGCGCGATGGCGACGCAGTCTTCAATGGTGACGCCTTCAATCGGGATAAACGGAATTACGTCTGAAGCGCCAATCCGCGGATGCGCCCCCTGATGCTTGGTGAGATCTATTAACTCAGAAGCTTTGCCGATGCCGCGAATCGCCGCTTCCGCAATGGCCTCCCGATCGCCAACAATCGTGATGACGCAGCGATTGTGGTCAGAATCCATCTCACGGTCCAGCAGCGAGACGCCGGGAATCTTCATGGCCTCAACAATGGCATCAACTACCGCTTTGTCGCGGCCTTCAGAGAAATTAGGTACGCATTCAACCAGTGTGGACATATTTCTGAGAATATAGGATTCACCGCAGAGGGCGCAAAGGAGGCAGAGGAAAAATGGAATCAAAGTTCACTGAAGTGGGGAAAAACTTTTGAAATAGCGCCGCAGACGGAATGCATTCAATTCATCAGAGATAATCTGGATGCCATGCAAAGTTTGCTAAGAGCTAAAGGCTAAGAGCCAAGAGCCGCCCTATCTAAACCAATTCATCCCCACCTGAAACTGCACGGTATTCACTCCCGGATTCGGAACAGTCAGCCCCGCATTGGAAATATGTTCATAGAGGATGCCGGTGGTGAAAGCTCGGTGCTGATTGTTGAAAAACTGGAAGCCCAGCGTGGCATGCGTTACAAAGTTTACGTGCGAGGTATTCAGTGGCACCACGTGGCTGGTAAAGAGCACGCCTCCGCCTAGTTCCAGATACGGCACAACCTGCGTTAGACTGGTAAAGTTCCACTTTAAGTTTACAGGATTAAAGCCTTCACCATAAGCATTTTTAGCTGGCGCTGGCTGTAGTATGTAGTAAAGAGGAACAAGGTCAGCCGACCACTCAAAGTTCCCGCGCAGAAAGCTGCCAAAATGATCGCCGGTTAAGACCTTGCCCACGCGCGCGCCAGCATTAACAATCTGCGTATCTTTGGTGCCGCCGGGGACACTTACGCCGCCATCCGCCCATACGCCAAAGTCCCAGGGCTTGCCGTCCAGGGGCTTGGAGCTTTGTGCGCTGGCGAACAATGAGCTTGCGGCAAATAGGAAAACAAGAATCGCGCCACGAAGGCACGGAGACACGGAGAACTGCCTGAAAGCCAGAATGCGCATTAAATCTCCCCCGGAAAGCCAGAAGAGAGTATCAGGTCACGATCAAAACAAAAAATCCATGAGCAAGTCCAGCGTTCTTTAACTCTAAACATGAGCGCTGAACTTGCTCTATGGCGGAGCAAACTATTGCTTTGGCTTTTCCGGCGGAGCCAGTTGATTGGGAGCGGACACCTGAGCGGAGTTCACCGCTGGGTCTGGTACCGTGACCCACGCCGTAAGGGCTCCAATGCGTTTTGAAGCCTGATCGATAATTCCCAAACGCAGCATGTAATTGCCGGGTGTGAGGTCCAAGGATTGGCTGCAGGGCAAGGCTGACTTCATTACTTTTTGGAAGGTATCCGCGTCGAGCTTTGCATTCGTGGTGCCGCCGCCGGAGCCAATGGCTTTTCCCTTCACCGGAAAAGCCCAGGCAATGCAGCTTACCTCTGCGTGCTCAAAGCCATCTTCTGTGCGGTTGAACACAACGGTATGAGGATCCACCGCGAATTTCACCTGCACCTTGTCATGCGTGGCCGCTGAAGGAGGAAGCACCTGCGCTTGAAATAGAAGACCGGTGGAAGCAGCAAGATCGGGGCCAGCGCCTGGGCAAAATCTATGGAGGTTTGTTTTACTTCTTTCTTTGTTCCCTGAAACACCGCAGGATCGACGGCAAAATAGCCCTGGCGATAACGTAGTTTCACACCCGGACGCGTGGTCTTGACCTCGATCTTGCGCATGCGTCCGTCCCATGTTTTGTTGGCCGGAGTGTAAGAGGTGGTGTAATAGCTGGAACCGTCATCAATGCTATCGCGAATGCCAATATTCAGATCGTTACGGTTCATGAAGGCTTTGCCGCCCGTGCGCTCCGCCATCTCGCGCAGAGAACTGTGTTCAGAGAAGTTATGCAGTATGGGAGTGAAGCCGCCGCCAGAAAGCCCGGAAGGATCAACAGGATAAATAGCAATCTGGGCTTCCATTAACGAGTCAGACATCTGCTCGATTTCGCGCGAATAACTATCCATGGACATAGGGCCGCGCCGCGGCTGCATGTCTGGCATGGTATCTACAGCAAAGGACTCTGATATCCAGATGAGATTCTTGCGTCCTTTGTAGGCGCCCATGATCCGCGCCATGGCCCGGAAAGCGTCCATGGTGGCCCATACACGATCAGCGCCCACGGCACTAAACGTGGTCTTGTGCTTCAAGGCTTTTGGATCGTCGCCGGAAGTTGTTACCAGTTGTGAGCCCTGTCCCTTGAATTTGCGAATGGATTCCTTCAGCGCCTCGTGATCAGTGGTGAAATCGTGCAGCATCCAAAGCTTGTTGCCCAGGGCAAAGATGGCCGTGGGCTGGCTGGGCGGCGTAGCGTCAAGATACTTGATAAGTTCATCGTGAGCGGTAGCCATGTTGGAGAAGCTGGTGTTTAGAACGTCCAGCAAAATAATGTTGTAAGAACTATTGCCTTTGTATTGCTGTGCGTTGGTGTAGACGTCTGGCGGCAGATGGAGATTCACCAGCTGCGCTGCCTGCTCAGGATTCGGCGACGAAAAGCTAAAATCTTTCTTGGTCTGCTCCTTGCCGTTTTCCAGAATCTGAACCTCTTCCGGCTTCAAATCAGAAACGGTATGG
>DASZMF010000727.1:0-4174 GCA_035552035.1 Candidatus Angelobacter sp. | reverse complement strand
TTGCCATCAGTTTTTCGCCCTGCGCAGCATCCGCAACGGAGTAGCCATCAATATCTTTAGATCAAACCAGAGCGACCACTTCTCCACGTAAAAAAGATCCATCTCAATTCTTTTGCCATATCCAGCGTCCTGGGTTCCCTGCACCTGCCAGTAACCGGTTATGCCCGGCTTCATGCACTCAAAAATCCAGCCAGCCGCTCCATATTTTTTCAACTCGGCGGGCGTAATCATCCTGGGACCAACCAAACTCATCTCGCCCTTCAACACATTCCACAATTGTGGCAGTTCGTCCAAGCCTGACGTACGCAGCTTCGCTCCAATCGCGGTAACGCGCGGATCATCCTTGAGCTTGAAGTCGATTTCAAATTGCCGGCGCAGCTCCACATTGCGACGCAGCACTTCATCGGCATCCACACGCATGGTACGAAGTTTCAAAGCGTCAAACTCACCGTGCATCCCAGTCACTCGACGCCAAAAGAAAGCAGCGCCGCCATCATGTAGTTTGATTCTTGCCGCCAGAATAATGACAAGAGGAGCAGACAAAAGTAGAAGAACTGCCGACCCACAAATATCAACGACCCTCTTCACCATGCGGCCAGTCCGCGTAATCGCAGGCCGCCGATTCGGCACGCTTGGCTCAGTCCGCATGGCAGCGAGTGCAGACAAGACTAATCCCCCGCAACGGCAGTGGTTGTTTCCAGTGAAAGCAATGCCAGATCAGAGTCCACCATCATTGCCACTAATTCCTTGAAGTTCACTTTAGGTTCCCAGCCTAAAATCTTTTTTGCCTTGCTGGCGTCACCGCAAAGCGGGCTGTCTTCTTCAGCGCGCACTAGCGCAGCATCAATCTCCACGTGCTTTTTCCAGTCCAGGCCAGCGTGTGCAAAAGCAATTTCCAAAAGCTGCTTCACGCTATGGGTTTCACCGGTGGCGATTACAAAATCGTCTGGCTGTTGTTGTTGCAGCATCAGCCACATGGCGCGAACATAGTCGCCTGCAAATCCCCAGTCGCGCCGCCCTTCAATGTTTCCCATCTTCAACTTGCTGGCCATCCCCAGCTTGATGCGCGCCACCTGCTGTGAAACCTTGCGCGTCACAAACTCCACGCCTCGCCGCGGCGACTCATGATTAAATGCGATGCCCGAGCAGGCAAACATGCCATAGCTCTCGCGATAGTTAATGGCAATATGGTGCGCAAACAGCTTGGCCGCGCCATAAGGATTTCTTGGCCGCAGGCGCGTCATCTCCGTCTGCTTTCCGCCCTCAACTTTGCCAAATATCTCTGAGCTTGATACCTGCAGAAACTTTGCCGCCGGCGCATGCCGGCGAATGGCTTCCAGCATCCGCAACGCGCCCATCCCGGTGGTTTCCATGGTCAGGATCGGCTGGTTCCATGAGACCGGAACAAATGTCTGCCCGGCAAGATTGTAAACTTCGTCAGGCTTTACCTGTTGTACGGCGCGATCAAGTGAAGTCTGGTCTGTCAGGTCGGCTTCAACAAATTTGATTTTGTGGCCGATGCCAGCAATGCGCTTGTGCGTTTCATGGCTACCGTTGCGCACCATTCCATGAACTTCATATCCGTTTTCCAGCAGTAACTCAGCCAGGTAGGAACCATCCTGCCCGGTTACTCCTGTGATCAAAGCTCGCATGCGGGACGCAGACCTCTCACGGTAAAATAATTGCTTTATGGCGTGGACATTTGCCTTTGCATTTGATGATATACCGCCATCGTGGCCTGCGCCGTCTTCGCCCAGGAAAAATCCTCAGCCCGTTTCAGCGCATCCTTTTTTCTTTTCTCCAACTCTTGCGGATCGCACAAAAGCTTACTCAGAGCAGCCGCCATGCCAGCGATGTCCGCAGGATCAAAACACTGTGCTCCGTCGTCCGCAACCTCCGGCAGCGACCCGCGGTCTGAAGTAATCACTGGACATCCGCACGCCATCGCCTCCACCAGAGGCAACCCAAAACCTTCATAGAGTGACGGCATCATAAACGCATGCGCATGGCGAAAAAGCGACGCCAGCTCTTCTGCTTCAACATACCCCGTACGGCTTGCGTTTAGTTTTTGCAAAAGTTCACGATCACGCACCGCCTCAATCCCCTCCGTCGGCCCATACACCACAGTCTGAAATTCCATGCCGGATTCGCTACGTGCCATCGCCAATGCTTTCAATGCGCCTTCCAGATTCTTGGTCCGCCAGTTGCGCGCGCTGGCCACAACCACATAAGGTAGCGGCAATTTAAATTTCTGGCGCAACCGCTGCCACTCGCCCTCCACGGCACATGGATGAAAAACTTCCGGCGCTGCCGCCAGATGTACCGGAGTAATGCGTTCCGCCGCAGCTCCAAGAATCTTCTGAACATCATTCGCCGTATGCTGTGAATCTGTGATTATGTGCGCTGCCCGGCGAGCCGCTGAGCGATAGCCTGCCTGCACTAGGCGTTGTTTCAACCACGGATAAATCGGAAACAAGAACGGGATCAGATCATGCACCGTAATAATCACCGGACACACAAGCCTCGGCGCTACATAAAAAGGACTATGGAATAGATCCAGCTTGTCCTGCTTGGCGCGGCGCTGAAATTCGAGCGATGCAAATGGCGAATATCTTCCTGCACATATAGGCACAATTTCCGCCGCGAGTTGATTAAAACCAGGCACTGGTTTATCCGGATCCACATAAACCACCAATTCGCAGCCTGCACGTACCAGCGCGGGCACTACCTCAGCCACGTAACTCCCCACTCCGGAATCGTTATACCATCGCGCATCAAACCCTACCCGCATTGGCCGCCCTGCTCTCTCACCGTTTCACCACGCAATACTGCTTGCTCACATAACCGTATTCCGGTTCGCGGGCCAGATATCGCAGGTCGCCGCAAAATGCCGGATCAGTGGAGTTGGTCAGCCGCACATCCACCACACGCCCGCCGTTCTCCTGCACTAGATTTCTTACCGCGCTCTCCTGTATGCAGTGCATCTCCATGGCATGGCTCTCGTCCTTGCCTAGAACGGCTTGCAGCCTCGCACGCAACGCAAGCCTCACACGCAACTTCCTCCATAAGCTGGCGCGCCAATGGTCAGGAAGTTGAAAAACCAGCACGCCTCCCGGCTTTAGCGCGCGCAGAAACTCAGCTATATAGCGGCTGCTATATTTTCTTTCCATGTGCTGGAGCACAATGCTGCAGTAAACAAAGCCGAAATAACCATCCTGCAAACCTGCCAGATGGTCCTGCTCGTTCAGTAAAAATCGGCATTGTGGAAGCTCTTGTCCAAACTCTTTCGCCAGCGCAATCATAGTTGGAGAAATATCCACGCCCACGCATTCCGGAAAATGTGGAGCCAACGCTTGCGTCAGGCGGCCCACGCCACAACCGAAATCTAAGACCGGCGCGTTCCCATCAAGCTTAAGTCCCAGTCCGGCAGCGAACTCCAGCACGACTTTTATTTCATTCCTGCCGGTGGCAAAAAATTCTTCGCGCGTCCATTTGCGGTTTCGCTTTTCCGGATCGCTACAGATTGACCACATTGGATCAATTCGCGCAAAGTCCTCCCATGTGCTCTGCAGCTTCTCCAGTGATTTCATGGCTTGCGCGCGACCATCCAGATTGTGTCGTAATAATTGGCTTTCGTCATGGAGTAAATCATCTTGTGCAGCCCGTAGTAAGCACTATCCAAAATCAGACGCACGCCGCTTGAAACATAATAAGAATCAAGCGATTCCTCTACGATCTCCAGTCTGGTATTCTTCACCAACTGCCGCAACACAGCAGGCGTAAAGTGCGAAAGATGAATCTCGCGCGACTCGCCTGCCCGTGCAATTCCCAGCACCGGGCTGAATTTCTGGAAAGCGGCCAGCCCCGTTTTTCTCCCCAGCTTCTTGATTTTTGAAGTCCAGGCCCGCACATCATTTGGCACGGCAACAACCAGAACACCCCGTGGGCGCAACAGATCCCGGCATCGGTCAATCAGCTGCGCCGGATCTGGCACATGCTCAAGCACGTGAAACAAAGTAATGTTGTCAAAAGAGGCCGGTGGCAAATTGATTTCTTCTACCTGTCCAACACGGAGATCAATCCCATATTTCTGCTTTGCAATCCGCACTGCGCTCTCTGAAACTTCTGTGCCCGCAATCTCCGTGAAGAGTGGCCGTGCATGATGCAGAAATTG
>DASZMF010000726.1:0-14842 GCA_035552035.1 Candidatus Angelobacter sp. | reverse complement strand
TCACCGAAATCACCTTTGGTCACCACCACCATGTGATGTCCGCGCCCTGCCAGATACTGCAGTGTTTCCCGCACGCCCGCAATCAGTTCAATCGGATAATTCGATACCTTGTGCGCAAAGCCCCAGATGAATTCGTGCAGTTCGGGCGTGACGGGCTGTTCCGAAAGTCGTTCAAAGCATTTCACCAGCGACCGCGAAAAACTGTGCGAACCATAACCGTGCTCCACCACGGTCTCGCGTTCCACTTCATATAAAAACGTCCGCACTTCATCCGGAGACATGTGCTTATGGTTCAGCCGTTCAATAAAGTCAGCAATGGCCTGATCAAAATAGACATTGTTTTCCCAGAGCGTATCGTCGGCGTCAATGAGCAGAGTCTGCGGAAGCATCGTGGGTAATGATAAAGGCAAAACCTACCACGGAGGCACGGAGACACCGAGAAATGCAAGTCAGGTTTATCTATGATCAGGTTTGAAAGCTGGTCAAACTCATCACAATTACAAAACTCGGGTAGAGAGCTTTCACAACTCGATTAAAAACGGCTTTGCGAAGATACAGCAGCAAATATAGAGGCTCAACTCATCCCATGGATTCCTATACTTCACCTCTATCCTTGGTCTTCTCCGTGCCTCCGTGTCTCCGTGGTAGGTTTTTCTAGTGCCCATACACTGCTAGAATCGAACCATGAAAATGGAACGTTGGCTCCCGCTCCTTTTGTCCGCAACATTTGTCATAACGATTTCCGGCACAACTTTAGCGCAGGCTGGCCGGCGCGCCACTGCGCCACCCAAGACGGCGGACAAGTGTCTGCTCAAGGAAAACGTCAATGAAAATATTGCCGCGCAGGTAGCCAAGTTCAAGCTTGTGCCCATGCCCTTCAGCGTAAGCGGGCTCAATGATGCCGAGCGCAAAATGGTGACCAAGCTGGTGGATGCATCGCTATTTCTGGATGGCATCTATTGGCGCCAGAGCGATCCCAAGGGGCTGGAGCTGTATAAGCGCCTGCTCGGATGCAATCAGGTAATGAACCAGAAGATCCGCCGCTTTCTGATGATCAATGGCAGCCGCTATGATCTGCTGGAAAACAACAAGCCCTTTGTGGGCAGCGATCCGTTTCTTCCCGGACACGCCCTCTATCCTGCCGGCATCACCCGTGAGGAAATTGAAGCGTATGTGGGAAAGCATCCGGAAAAGAAAGCCCAGATTTACAGCCCTTATACCGTCGTCAAGCGGCAAGGCGCGGAACTGATTGGCGTTCCTTATCACATTGAATACAAGCCATGGCTCACCGGCGCTGCAAATGCTTTGAAGGAAGCCGCGGCTCTCAGTCCGGATAAAGCCTTTGCCAGCTTTCTCCGCTTGCGGGCAGAAGCTCTGCTGACCGACGACTATTACAAAAGCGATATCGCATGGCTGGAACTGGAAGACCCGAAGTACGACATTATCTTTGCGCCGTATGAAACCTACCTTGACGATCTGCTGGGCGTAAAAACTTCTTATGGCTCTGCCGTGATGATCCGCAACCAGGGTGAAAGCGCGGCGCTGGATAACTTCAAGAAATATGTTCCTGAAATTCAAGATGCGCTGCCGCTGGAAGCGGAAGACCGTCCGTCATTGCAAGGCAAGAGCACTCCGATGGAAGTAATGGACGCACCCTCGCGCGGCGGCGATCTGCGCCACGGCTATCAGGCAGTGGCAGACAATCTGCCGAACGATCCCCGGATTCATCAGGAAAAAGGGACCAAGAAAATTTTCTTCAAGAACTTTATGGATGCGCGGGTGAATTTTGTTGTGCTGCCCATCAGCAAACTGCTGATGAAAGAAGATCAGGCCGCCATGGCCAGCATGGATGGCTATCTTGCCGTGGTGCTGATGCATGAAATATGCCACGGCCTTGGCCCGGCGTATGCGCGCACGGCGGCGGGCAAGGCGGACATTCGTGAATCCATTGGGCCGACTTATGCCGGACTGGAAGAGGCCAAGGCGGATATCGTCGGCCTCTTTGCCCTGAGCTGGCTCATGGATAAAGGCGTGGTCCCCAAGGAACGCGCCAATGATTTTTATGCATCTCATGTGGCAGGCATTTTCCGCACGGTGCGTTTTGGCGTGGCAGAAGCGCATGGCCGCGCAGAGATGATGGAATTCAATTATCTGGCGGAGCAGGGCGCAATCACCCGCGAGCCATCCGGAAAGTATGCAATCGATTTCACAAAGATGCCGCAGGCCATCGCCTCACTGGCCAAGGAGCTGCTGGAAATTGAAGCCACCGGCGACAGGAACCGAGCTGAGCAATGGTTTAAAAAGTATGATTCCATGCCGGCTGAGTTAAAATCGGCGTTAGCGAATGTAAAAGATGTGCCCGTAGATATTGATCCAGTCAGCGCATTTACAGAGCAGATTCCATGAGATCAGAAGTACACAACACGGATGAACGCCGCAGATTTGAACGAGTGGACATAACGCACCAGGCGCAGGTGCTGGTGCTGGACAACAAAGGCGGCCACGCCGGAGTGCTGCGCCAGCTGGCGCGCGGCGGTTTTATGATGGAGCCGGAAAAAAAATATAACGATGACGGCACGCTCTATAGCTTTACCATCCATGAGCCCACGGAAGATATACGCGTGCGCGTGAATGCCAAGCTGCGCTTCGCTGACCAGCAATATGCTGGATTCGAATTTGCCGACCTGGATGCTGAATCCGCGGTGGCCATCGGCGTAATCATCGGCAAATATTACGAGCACGCCAAAGCGTAATCTCTAAATCTCAGGAAAGTCTCATGCGCTCCTCTTGAGTGCTCAGGGCTATTTCCGCCCAATTTCAGCAACCCTAAAGCATGCCCTTATTTATGCCGATGAGCAATTAGTACGACAAGTTTCAGGAAGTTAGTTCTCATTTGATCATGAAATATCTAGCCCGACAGCCGATTCTGGACACCGAGGAACAAACCGCGGGCTACGAGCTACTCTACCGCGCAGCAGCTGAATCATTTGCGCGCATTAGTGACATTGAGACTGCCTCGCGTAGTGTCCTGGAGCAGATTCTGGTGCTGGGCTGCCGCGAACTTTCCGGCGGCAACCGTCTTTTTATCAATTGCAGCGGAGAAGTGCTGGCCCGGGAATACATCAGCGTATTTCCCCCGTCAGATGTTGTCGTTGAAATTCTGGAGACGGTTGAGCCCACGCCGGCGGTCATTGCGGCGTGTGGGCAGTTGAAGCGCTCCGGTTTCACCATCGCGCTGGATGACTTTACTCCCAACGAAAAAACTCGTCCTCTGCTCCCCTTTGCCGACATTATCAAGGTTGATTTCCGCAGCACCACGGAGCAGGAACGCGCGGAAATTGTACGTACCTATTGCAAGAAAACCATTCCGCTGGCGGAAAAAGTGGAGACCCGCGCGGAATACAAATCCGCGCTCCAGATGGGCTTCCAGCTTTTTCAGGGATATTTCTTCTGCGAGCCTGTGCTACTGGTGAACCGGCAGCTCTCGCCGATGAAAATGAATTATCTGCGCCTCATGGAGCAGACGGCGCATCCGGAAATCGATTTCCTTCAAGTAGAAAACATCATCAAGGTGGATCCAGCGCTCTGTTTCCGCATGCTGCGCTACCTGAATTCTTATGCATTCTGCCTGCGAACACCTATTAACTCCATACGCCATGCGCTTACGCTGCTGGGTGAACACCAGGTGCGCCGCTGGATCGCCGTAGCCTGCGTTTCTGCGGCGGCGGATAATAGTTCGCCGGCGCAACTTTCTTCGGCATTGATGCGCGCCCGGCTAGGAGAGCTCCTGGCGCCGCGCGTCGGTTGCCAGGGTTACGAGCTTTTTCTTCTCGGCCTTTTTTCCATGATGGATACCATATTGGGTATTCCACTGGAGCAGCTGCTCACCAAAATCAAGGTTCCGCTGGAAACCCAGCGCGCGCTGCTGGGCGAGCACAATCAGCTGCGGGACATTCTGGACCTGATTTCTGCATATGATCGCGGTAAATGGGACAAGACCCACGCCCTGTGTGAGAAGCTCCACATTGAACATGAGGTTCTGGCCGACGATTACATACAGGCCGTACAGTGGGTTGACCTGATTCTGGGAATGCCTGACCAGCCGGCAGAAGGTGAAGCCGCTCCGCCCATGCAAGCCGTGGGCGGTAATGGATTGCGTCCCATCTAGCGTAAGAATTTTCTTGTGGCTTAAACGACCGGCCGCTTGCGGAACCGTACTGCCTGGTTGGCCAGCCGATTGGCTTCCTGGTTCTGCTCGCGCGGAATGTGGGCAATACAGAATTTCAGGCTGCGGGCCAGCTTACGGCACATCCAGTTGAGGGAATAAAGCCGCGGGCTCCGGCACGAGTATTCGCCGGTCATTTGCTTCACCACCAGCTCTGAATCTGTATAAACGCTCAACGACGTGGCTTTAAGGTCCAGGGCGCGCTGCAGGGCTTCCATCAGCGCGGCGTATTCTGCCACATTGTTGTCATGGTGGCCAATCCACTTGGCAATCCGGATCATCTCTCCGTCTGGCTTCTCAATCAGCACGCCAATACCAGAGGGTCCCGGGCTGCCGTGGGAACCTCCGTCAACGTAAGCGATAAGATCTGCCACGGTTCTCCCATTTAGAAATCTGTCGCCAGAAATCCAGATCCAGTAATCCAGCTCCAGAATTCTATCCCTAAGACACACAATGAGGCACGCCGGGTTGTGAGTCAAGAGATGGTTTTCATTTTGCCGGCAAATTCAAGTGCGCCGCACGTGCCGCAGATTTGTGGAAAGCACTGTGGAAAAGACGGCTGCTTAAGAACAGCTTATTTTTTGACCGCATTTTCACTGGATTTTAAAACATGAAAATGTGTGGAAAAAAATCTGCGTTTGCACAAATCACGGGCGTTGACTTCACGCCATCTTCAGCTAGGATCACTCATGTCGACGGTCGAAAGGGTCAGCCAAACCTAAACAGTTAGCCGATCCGAAGTAGACTGAGTGACCTGGATTCGGTGAAGTGATTCACTGAATACCCGGACCCGAAAAAACCGACAAGCTCTGCGAGGAGAAGGTCGGGGTCAGGGACTGCGAAAGCAGTGGTCGCATCAAGGGCTGTGACGGTACATGCATCCACGTTGTTGGCTCTCTCGCAGGAGTTGGCAGCTAGAGCATAACCAATGTCACAGCCTTTACTATTTCTACTCAGATTTATTTTCCTAGAACCCAATTTTTCCAGCAATTCCCCGCCACTTATTAGTTCATCCTTAATTTGGGACATTCTCTTAATCTTTTCATTTAAAAACCTCTCCTCAAAGCCTTTTTTCTGTTCTGCCAACTCCCACAGGTGTGTCTAACAGACTTAAGCAGCAATGATTCGGTGAGACAGTGAGGACTTTCGGGTTCTAACTGCTTTGATTTCTGACTCATGGCTGCGCTCCTTTGGGGTTTCAGGCGTGGCTCCTGAAACCCCTTTTTTTTTGCTTGCTGCGGGCAAATCTGCGTGTCAGCCGGAACACAGTGTCTTGCCCTGCACACAAATCCAATCTTGGTTGAGTTTTCTAAGTCCATATTTATCAGCAATTTATCCATTGGCTGTCGCAGTGCTTTCTCTAAGTGCGTAACACACAAAGCTCAGGGAGAAATCAACATGCGGCGGCTCGTTGTAATCTCAAATAACGTCATCTCAAATAACGCAATCTCAAACAAAAAATACAAAGCAATCGCGGTCACAGTGGCTGCGGTTTTCACACTCACCAGCATTCACCTGGCAGCATCCGCCCGGATGGAAACGCTCAAGCAGCAGCAGGAACAATTTGAGCAAGCAACGGTAAGCGCGGCGCGGTCATGGCTTGGCCACGGTTCCCTGCCGATTCGTTCTGCCACAACTACCCTGAGACCTGAACCAAGCTCCGCGCCAAACCACACCGAGTCAGAGAGCAAGTCTCCGGCCGATCCAGTTGAAGTGACGCGCAGCCGCCAGATCGTGATCAGCATTGCAGACCGGCAACTGGCGGTTCTGGATCACGGGCAGGTCATGAAGGTTTATCCCATCGCGGTCGGCACTAGCGGCACGCCCAGCCCGGACGGCGAATTTTTGATCATCAACCACGCCAAAGACCCAACGTATCGCCATGGCGATAAAGAAATTGCTCCGGGTAAAGACAATCCGCTGGGCTCGCGCTGGATGGGCTTGAGCTTGAAAGGCTATGGGATCCACGGAACCAACGTGCAGAGCTCGGTTGGCAAAGCGCTCTCTCATGGATGCTTCCGCATGCGCACGCGTGACGTGGAAGAACTTTACGGCATGGTGCAGGTCGGTGACACGGTTACCGTACGCCGCGAGCATGACTCCATGATCGCCCAGGTATTTGCTGCGCCAGCAACTCCAGCTGCAACGAATGTGTTGGCGGCAAACAATCAACGTGGCAGTGAAGTGCAGGTAGCTTCAGCCTCAGAGGCGGCGACGGTTGAAACCACTGAGCAGTAATGAGGAATGAGCGAGCAAAAAGAGTTCGCGGTAAAGAGTATTGATCTTGCTCCCTCTGCGTACTTTGCGCTCTGCGGTGAAAAGTTTTGGTTCGGCATTTAAGGAGAGTTCACATGCTAGTTGAGAAATATCTACTCTTGTTCGGCTTGGGACTTCTCTCGATAGTCACCGCCAACGTTCTTAAGAATTTTCACCAGGTTGTCCAGTATCACCGCCGGTTGCGGCCTATAGCTCCGGGCGTCTTTTTCAGCTTTTCATCGGGGCTGAAAGGCGCTTGTGCGGGAAGCCATCTGACTCATGGCGTACTCGCGGGAATCGCAACTGAACTGGACGATTGCCCCATGGACGTTTCCTGCGGTCTGGCTGCTGCTGATTCCTGTTGCCGGCATAGTGGTGGTGCCCAGCGGAAAAAGCAGCGCAGAGTAGCCAGACCTCAGGAACGCGTCCCGGCATTTTTGTAAGCAAGTAGATTTTCTCCCGGAAGGCTGGCCGGGCTGTCTTTGTCTCCGCTGAGACAAGGATGGCCCGGTCCGGCGGAAGATCTCCCACTGATCTACACAGATAAACACTGATTTGAAGAAGGGCGAACCTATGGAAACTCACGATCAATGTTTATCAGTGCAATCAGTGGTTCAGAGGGTGTTTCCCCGATTGCCATTTGCCAGATTTTACAGTCAAATTGAAAGCACAGTCCTCTTGCCCATTATGTTGAAGACCGCGTTTAAACGGTGGTTTTGTGCGCTTCTGATTTTCTCTCTGCCGGCGGCCGCAGCAGCCCAGCAGGAGACAGCTTCTATTCCCGCGGCAGCCACGGAATTTGTCCAGCTGATTCTCTCGCGTAGCGGGTCGCCCCCAGCAGTGGCCGTAACTTTCCAGAACCTTGCCGGGCTTCCCACGGAAACACAGGAAGCGCTACAAAACGCAATGTTCAATGCCTTTCGCAATGCGAACGTGAGGCTGGTGAAGCCGGAACAGGCCGTGGTGGAAGTGCAGATCACTTTTTCTGAAGACTGGCAGGGCTATGTATGGATTGCCAATATTCAACAGGGATCGGGCAGCCAGTTGGTGATTAAAAAGCTGCCGCGCAAGCAGCAGGCAACATCGTCGCGCGCGCCAACGCTTACTATCCGAAAAATATCTGTGTGGCAGCAGGAAACGCCCATCCTGGATTTTTTTCAGGACAATCAAAATCTCCTGGTACTTGATCCCGGCCAGCTTTCTCTTTACACGAGTGACGCTGGACAGTGGCGGTTGCGGCAGACATTGGGCATACCGCACCAGTCTCCGTGGCCGCGTGACATGCGCGGACGGCTGGAAGTTCACGACCGCGAAATCAACGCGTTTCTTCCGGGCGTGCGCTGCAGCGGAAGAATCTCTCCACCGTCGCTTGACTGCCGCGCCAGTGATGATCCCTGGCCGCTCGACGCAGGGCTGGTGGCGTTCTATAGTTCGCGACGCAATTTTTTTAGCGGCTTGCTGGCCGGACAAAGTGCAGGCGCGTCAGTGGTTCCGTTTTTCTCCGGAGCAACCTGGCAGAGCGGCGACCAGCGTTTGTGGGTCTTTACCGGCACTGACGGCCGCACCCGGCTCTTTCAAAACGAACTTACATCGCCCGTGGTGATGTTCAATGGCTGGGGAAGCACGCTGGCTGCGGTGCATTCCACATGCGGCACAGGCTGGCAGCTCTTAACCAGTTCGCCCGCGGACACAACGCGTCCGGACAGCGTGCAGGCCATTGAGATCTCCGGACATGAGGCTTTGCCGGTAAGTTCTCCGGTGGATCTTGCTGGCACAGTGGAGTCGCTATGGACGGCGGGAAATTACGAGCAGACGGTCAACGGAGTTTTACATTCGCAGTCTTTACATTCGCAATCTGGAAAGTATGAAGCGTTCACTCTTACAGTTGTTTGTAATCAGTAGTATCGTGCTGATCTCAGCCGCAGGTGCGCATGGGAGTTCGCGTCCGCGCTATGGCGGAAATGTGCGCGTGCTGCTGCATGACCGAGTCATGTCGATTGATCCGCTGAGTGATGAAGACCGTCCGGCGGCGCGTGACCGCATGGCTGCCCTCTTGTTTGAGACGCTCACGGAGCTGGATGCACAAGGCCGCTTGCAACCAGGGCTGGCTTCATCATGGCACGCAGAAAACTCAAAACGTGTTTGGCAGTTCCGGCTCAGACTGGCCAACTTTCACGATGGCACGGTGCTCACCGCCGCAGATGCGGCAGCGAGTTTAGCCAGGAGTAATCCGGCATGGAAGTTTTCTGCGCCAGACCGACAGACTGTGTCGATTGAAACGCCGTATCCCGTTCAACAGATGAGCGAGATCTTGGCGCTGCCACGGTATGCAATCGTGAAGCGGCAGACTGACAGCACCGGCGCGGCGATCCTGATTGGTACAGGAAGTTACAAGCTCACGCAGTGGCAGGCAGGAGAACACGCACAATTTTCTGCCAATGAAGACTACTGGGGCGGACGCCCTTTTGTCGACAGCATTGAATTCCAAATGGGCTCATCTCTACGCGATCAACTCATGGACCGCCAACTAGGCACGTATGCTGCGACGGAATTGAGTATTGATCAGCTTCGTACGGTGGAACAGAACAATCAGACAGTCGCTTTGTCCCGGCCTTCTGATCTGCTGGCACTTGTTTTTCTGCAATCGGATTCAGGCGGCAGACCGGGCAAAAAGCCTGTTGACCTGCGTGTGCGTGAAGCGCTGAATCTTGCCATCAACCGCGCGGCCATCAGCAATGTTCTTTTCCAACGCAGAGGCATTCCCGCTTCCGGCTTGTTGCCGCAGTGGCTGACTGGTTACGAATTCATGTTTGGCGAAACCACGAGCCTTGAGCATGCCCGCGAACTGCGCGCGGACGCAGCTGCGTTTGTGGTGATCAGCCCCATCTCGCTGGCGTACGACTTTTCTGATCCGCTGGCCAAGCTGGTGGCAGAGCGTATTGCCGTAGATGCTCGCGAAGCCGGCATCATCGTACAGCCGTATGCTGAGTCGCATATCAACAGCAAAGCGGCGCGATCTTCCATCAATGCCGACGCTGTCTTGCTGCGCACACCGCTTGAGTCACTCGATCCTTCTGCCGCGCTTTCTGCGCGCATGGACGATCTTGCACTCTTCGCGGAAAACACCCCGGCCATTCTGGGCGCGACGCGCGCTGAAGACCTGGCTGAAATTGAGCACAAGATGCTTGGCGGTTTTCGCGTGCTGCCCATTGCACATATTCCGCAGGCACTGTGGCTCAACAACAATGCGCACAACTGGCAGCAAATGGCCAACGGAACATGGCAACTGGACCAGCTTTGGATAGAAGGAGCGCGCTAGCGTGTCTCTAAAAACCAAGCTGCTGCTTCTGGTCACGTTGAGCATTACCGCCTGCGTGGGCGCTGTGGCGTGGTTGATTGAAGAGCGCGCGCATGAGGCTTTTCGCCAGGTTGAGCAGGAGCGGACTACCGCACTGGTGAACCAGTTTCATCGTGAATTTGAACATGAAGGTGAAGAGATCACGCGGGCCGTGGAAGCGATTGCCGCGTCAGACGAAATCCTGCGCACGGTCACGGAACTGGCCAACGGCGCCGAGTATGCCAACTATGTGAATTCAGCCGCGGCGAACGCGGCACAGCAGCAGCTTGATTTTCTGGACCTGATCGCGCCGGATGGCGCCATTATTTCTTCAGCGCACTGGCCCGCGCGTTTTGGATACAAAGAGCGCTGGTTTCTTGACCAGCCCACGCCGCTGCCGCAGCAGGCTTTTTTAAAGCACATTGAAACACCGCAAGGCAGCGTACTGGCGATGATCTGTTTTCGTCCGGTGCGCGTGCATGGCCTGAGTTTTTATCTGATTGGCGGACGCAAGCTTGACGCAGTGTTGCAGTCCCTCTCCGCGCCGGAGGGATTGCGCGTCTCCATTTTCAGCGCACCGGAACAAGGCTCTGGCGAATTGCTTGGCTCGGCGAAAGAAAGTTTCACCGCAGCGAAAGCAATTGATCTCATCCAGAAAGTGCTGCAGCAGCACACTGAAGCCGCAACCACCGTTGATTTAGATCCCGCACAAGGTCAAGAGGAAATTATTCACGCCATTCCTCTGCCCGGATACACAGACCGCGTACCGGCTGTGCTGCTTGTCGCCAACTCGCTGGAGCAGGAGTTGCTGCTGGAAAAGCGCATTCGCAACATCAGCCTGATGATTGCCGGAGTGGGTGTGTTTCTTGGCGTGGTAGTGAGCGGCATTGTGGCTGCGCGATTTACGCGGCCCATCAAGACGCTGGCGCTGGCTGCAACGGAAATCGGCCACGGCAATTGGGACGTCCGCGTAGAAACTTCTGGCAAAGATGAAATTGGCAAGCTGGCGCTGGCCTTCAATCAGATGACGTCAGAACTGATGGGACAGCGCGAGCGTCTGGTGCAGAGTGAACGCGTAGCGGCGTGGCGTGAGTTGGCGCGTCGGCTGGCCCATGAGCTAAAGAATCCGCTCTTCCCTTTGCAAATTACCGTGGAGAACCTGCTGCGCGCGCGGCAGAACTCGCCACAGGATTTCGACGAAGTTTTTGCGGAGAGCACAACCACGTTGCTGGCGGAGATCGCCAACCTGAAGACCATCATTGGCCGCTTCAGTGATTTTTCCCGGATGCCCGCGCCGCAACTGCAGGCCGTGGACTTGAATGAGATGGTCCGCAGTGTGGCCAAACTTTTTCAAGGGCAACTCAACCGCGAGCCCGGACGCATACAGCCTGAGCTGCATTTGAATGACGTGCCACAGATCAGCGCTGATCCGGTCCTGTTGCGTCGTGTGATTGAGAATCTGGTGCTCAACGCGATTGACGCCATGCCCAAAGGCGGCACGCTAACGTTCCGCACCAGCGCCGCAGAGCGTTTTGTAATATTCGAACTCTCTGACACTGGCGCAGGCTTGACTCCGGAAGAGTGCGATCGGCTGTTCACTCCGTATTACACAACCAAGCAGCACGGCACGGGGCTGGGGCTGGCCATTGTGCAGTCGGTGGTGAGCGATCATCAGGGAACGATCACCGTAAGCAGCAAGAAAGGCCACGGGACGACGTTTCATGTGGAGCTGCCGGCGTTTACGGAGAGTTTGTAAGTGTTTACTGTGGCGAGCTTTTTTCTGAAATCCCGAGCGGAGCGAGGGATCCCTATCGCACAGGAGACTCTGTAAGGATATGACTCGAATACTGCGGAAGCCTGCCAGAAGATTTCAGCGTTGCTATTTTGTTTATATTCTTGCCAGCACACGCGGCACGCTGTACGTTGGCCTTACTGATGATATGCGGAAGAGAATGATTGAACATAAGTCCGGCATGTTTGATGGCTTTACCAAAAAATATAAAATCGACAGACTCATGTATTTTGAAACCTATAGCGATTCAAAGGCCGCTGCCAATCGTGAGCAGCAGCTCAAAAAGTTTCGCCGTGAAAAGAAGATTGCTTTATTTGCAGAGAGTAACGCTGAGTGGAAAGACTTGACCGCGGAACTGTTTCAGTCGATAGGGATCCCTCGCTATGCTCGGGATTTCAGAAAAAAGAAGCACCAATATCCTAGCGAATTCGCAGAAAATACACCCAGCTAAAAAGTTATGAAAGCTAACCTCCTTATCGTCGACGATGACGCCAACACGCTGGCGTCGCTTTCTCGCGCCTTTCGTTTGTCGGGGCATGAGGCCACGGTGTGTGACAATCCGGTCAAAGCGTTGGAGATGATCAAGGCGGAAAAGTTTGACGTGATCTTTTCTGACGTAGTCATGCCGGTCATGGACGGCCTTTCATTGCTGGAGCAGATTAAAGCTGCGGGCGTGACGACGCCTGTGGTGATGATGTCGGGCCAGGCGCATATTGAGATGGCGGTAAAGGCCACGCGGCTGGGCGCGCTCGACTTCCTGGAAAAACCTATCTCTACTGACAAGCTTTTGCTTACCGTACAGAATGCTCTGCAACTGGAACGGCTGAAGCAAGAGAACAAGCAACTGCGGCAGCAACTGGGCGGATCTGGCATTATTTTTACCGGCGAGAAGATGCGCAAGCTGCTGGCGCAGGTGGACCGCGTGGCGGCCAGCGAGACGCGCGTTTGCATCCTGGGTGAAACCGGTACGGGCAAAGAGCTGATTGCGCGGACGATCCATGAGAAAAGCCAGCGCCACGCCGGACCTTATATCACGCTGAATTGCGCGGCTGTACCGGCGGAGTTGATTGAGTCTGAATTGTTTGGGCACGAGAAAGGTTCGTTCACCGGAGCGGCGGAGCGGCATGTTGGCAAGTTTGAGCAGGCGCATGAAGGCACGTTGTTTCTGGATGAAATCGGCGACATGCCGCTGACCATGCAGGCCAAGCTGCTGCGCGTTCTGGAGCAGGGCGAGGTGGAGCGCATTGGCGGTGATAAGCCGATCAAGGTAAGCGTGAGGGTGGTTGTGGCCACGCATCGCAAACTGGAAGAGCAGGTGAAGCAAGGTCATTTTCGGCAGGACCTGTTTCATCGCATCTTTGTTTTTCCCGTTGTGCTGCCGCCGCTGCGGGAGCGCCCTGAAGATATTCCGGCGCTGGCCGCGCACTTTGCCGCGCAGATTGTGAAGCAGAATGGGTGGAAGGACATCACGTTCAGCGCGGAGGCATTGCAGGCGCTGCAGGCTCACGCATGGCCGGGGAATATCCGCGAGTTGCGCAACGTGGTGGAGCGGCTATTGCTTTTTGCTGAGAGCGACACAGTAACGCCAGCAACCGTGCAGGCTGCCCTACCTATGCAATTAGGCAGCGACGCGGGCGTGACACTCTCTGGAACCGGCACGCTGGCGGAACGCGTGGACCAGGTGGAGCGGCAGATTATTCTGGAAGAGATCAAGCGCAACAATCAGAACGTGACCAACACGGCCAAGGCGCTAGGCCTGGAGCGCAGCCATCTTTATAAGAAGTGCCAGCAGCTGGGAATCGATTTGAAGGACCTGCGGAATAGCAGCTAGCCGTTGGCTCATCGGCATTCAGCCATCCTCTTCTTGCATTTAGCCCTTTATTTTTGCGGGTGCAAGCAACCCCAGCGATAAATGTAATCGGCCAACCGCAAAATGAGAGTACAACCGCGCAGCCCTGGATGGCTTCAGACATTAGTAAGTTCTACGTTGCCTGGCCGGGCAAAGGGGTACGCGTAAAGGTTCTTTGATTGTGCAGGCTTGTGTGCTGTCTTTCATCTGTGGAAAGGCAACTGCACTTACTCTCTCCAGCGGATTCCACGCTAGCTATGCCCGTTTATGGGCCGGCAAAAGAGAGAGCCATCAAAAAAAAATCTTCAGCGTATCAGCGCCTAAAAAACTGTGAGTATCCAGTGCCCGGCTACGGCCGTACAAGGAGACAACATGAAACGTATTGGAATTATGAGTGCTGTGGCCCTGTTTGCCATTTTTGGCTTCACGGCTTCAGTCCGCGCCCAGGAAAAAGATAAAGACGCCGCCCCGGAAAAACACGAAGAAGCCAAACCGGAGAAGGCGCCTAAACAAGAAGAAAAACCCGCCAAGTCTGAAGCTAAACCTGCACAACAGAAAGACAACGTTCAGGAACAGCACCAGGAGCAGGACAGGGCCAAAGACAACAATAAAGAACAGCAGAACCAGCAACGCGAGCAACAGAAAGACCAGGGCAAGGCCGCCAAAGACCAACAGAAGCAACAAGAGAAGGCCCAGAAGCAGAACCAGAAACAAGAGCAGGAGCAGCAGAAAAACCAGTCCAAGGAACAGCAGAAGGCTGCACAGGACCAGGAAAAGAACCAGCGCGACCAGCAAAAAGATGGCGACCAGCGCCGCACTGCTCCGCCAGCAAACGACCAGCGCCAGCCAGCTCAAGGGGCAGCCGATCGGCGCGGGGGCGACCAGCGCGGGAACGACCAGCGCAATGCCGATCAGCAGCGCGCGCAGCAGCCCAACCGGTCTTCACAGCCGGCCCAGCGGGCCAACGCCAGCGAGCAGCGTGGCGCATGGCAGCAGCATCGCGCAAGCAACTGGCAGTCTCAGCACCGCACATGGCAGCAGCGCGGCGGCTATCACGGCTATCGCATTCCCGATGACCGTTTCCGCGCCTCCTTTGGCGAGTCCCACAGGTTCCGCATCTACAGCCTGCCGGTGGTCATAGAAGCAGGATCGCCCCGCTTCCAGATGGATGGCTTCTGGTTTGCCGTGGTGGATCCGTGGCCGCAGGACTGGTCTGACAACTGGTATGAAAATGACGATTGCTACGTGACATACGACGACGACGGATATTACCTGGAAGACGTTCGCTATCCGGGCGTGCGACTGGCAATTGAAGTATCAGTGGGCTAAAAAGGAAAGGCCGCAATAAAAAGCGATTCTGCCATCCCAAAAGGGCACATGGAG
>DASZMF010000725.1:0-6992 GCA_035552035.1 Candidatus Angelobacter sp. | reverse complement strand
CACTCCCGACGGGAAGGTGGTCATGAACCAGTACAAGCCTGTTACGGTCAAATACAACCTTGGCGGACGCACGCATACAGAAACACTGGTTCGCGGAACACAGCGAGCCATCATTACAGAACTGAAATAAGTTTTCGCGATTCGCAGAAAATAGGCCAGCAATACTCCATACCTTAAGGCTGGGAGATATTGCTGGCCATTCTTTTTCAAAGGGAGTTTTATGCAGCTAAAATATCTCCAGCAAAGCGCGCGGTTATGGCACTTTCGTGATTAGTTGGCCGGGTGAAGGCAGTTGCGAAGCATCCCATCCTCCGCCCAGAGCTTCAATTAAGCCGCAACTTGCCGTCATCTGTTGAATGCGAAGAGTTACGGCAGTTTGCTGGGCCGATAGAAATGAAGTTTGCGCGGTAATCACATTTAGATAAGGATCGAGCCCCAATTTATAACGGTCTGAGGCCAAAGTCAGAGCTCTTTCCGCTGCTTTTACTGCGGCATCCTGATGCTGAAGCTCCACGGATAAAATCCGCAACGATGCTAGATTATCTTCCACTTGCTGGAAAGCCGTTAGGACAGCCTGCCGATAGTTGGCCACAGTCTGGTCATATTGCGCTTTGAATTGCACTACGGTGGCTCTGCGCAAGCCTCCATCAAATAAAGTCTCCGCTGCCGCCGGGCCCACGGAGAAGAAGCGGCTTGGCCAGGTAAACCACGTTGAGATGGAAGAACTTTCCAGGCCTGCGGCTGCGCTCAAAGTAATCGTTGGAAAATAAGCGGCTTTCGCTACGCCGATCTGGGCGTTGGCCTGCGCGACCAGCCGCTCTGCTGTGGCAATGTCCGGTCGACGTTCAAGCAACTGAGAAGGAACACCCAGGGGAATTGCTGGCGGGCTCGCTTTCAGTGGCTCGATAGGGACTGAAAACGTTGAAGCTGGCTGTCCGGTCAACGTGGCAATGGCATGCTCAAATTGCGCCCTCTGAATTCCCAGTGCTACGTCTTGCGCCTGCGCTGTTTCTAATTGCGTTTCGGCTTGCGCGACGGATTCTTCAGAGTCAATACCTGTGTCGTAAAGAGCTTTTGTCAGATCGAGCGATTGCTGAAAAGCAACCACGGTGGCATCGAGCAATTCCTTCAGTGCGTCCTGGCCGCGAAGTTGAAAGTAATCCGTAGCCACTTCAGCCTGGACTGTGAGACGAGTATTCTCAAGGTCCGCTGCGCTGGACTGCGCCCCGTAAGCAGCGGCCTTGATAGTGTTACGTATGCGTCCAAATAGGTCTGGCTGCCATGTCGCGTCAAAGGGCAATGAGTAGTCAGTAAATACGCTTGACGAAGAAGATTGAGTAGCCGTGGTGGTTCCAGTACCTGTCGTTGAAGTAGTTACGGTTCTGGTAGAAGAAGACGGACGCTGCGCTGTAATGGATGGATTGGCCGTGACTGTGGGAAAAAGCTGCGCCCTGGCCTCCTTGACCTGGGCGCGCGCGGCAAAAAAGCCTGCCGCAGCAGCTGCAATATTCTGGTTTGAAATATTTACTTTCTCTTCCAGCGCATTCAATTGCGGATCGTTGAATATCTCCCACCATTTGCCGCGGAGTTTATCGTCCTGAGGCTGGGCGGTTTTCCAGTCTCCGATTTCTTTATAGGCAGGCGGCGTATCGACCGGGGCTCTCTTGTATTTAGGGCCGACAACGCATCCGCTCAACAACAGCAATCCGCACAATAAAACTGGCAACGCAACTACGCCACCGAAAGGGAAGGGGCCGCTCTTTATTTTTTGCTTGCCTGTAGTCGTTTTTTTATTTTTAGTCATGGCCTTATCCGTTTCTTAAACTGTTTGTTTTTGTGATCGATATCTTTAAGCACGGATCACGTTAACTTGCTGGGCTGGGTTCGGGACCGCGTTTTTTCGATGGCATCGCGTGGTTTTCCTTCCATCCTTAACCGCAGCCGATCAAACGCCAGATAGACGACCGGCGTTGAATAGAGCGTGAGCAACTGGCTCAAGATCAGTCCCCCAACAATCGTTATGCCCAGCGGTCGGCGAAGCTCATAGCCGGTGCCTGTCCCCAGGGCCAGTGGCAATGCGCCCAGCAAAGCGGCCATTGTCGTCATGAGAATGGGACGAAAACGCAGCATGCAGGCTTCAAAGATGGCGTCGGCGGTGCTCTTGCCCTCTTCGCGCGGTGCCTGCAGCGCGAAATCGATCATCATAATGGCATTCTTCTTTACAATTCCAATCAGCAAGACAATGCCAATAATCGAAATGACGTTCAGGTCTTCCTTGAATAGCATGAGTGCCAACATGGCCCCGACACTTGCCGATGGCAGCGTGGAAATAATGGTGAGCGGATGAACAAGGCTTTCATACAAAATTCCCAACACGATATACACCGCCAGCAATGCTGTGAGAACCAGATATGGCTCTGTACCAAGAGATTGCTGGTAAGCCAGCAACGTGCCGGCGAAAAAACCTTGCAGCGTGGATGGAGTGCCTAGCCGTTGTTGCATCTGGTGAATGCTTAACGTGGCGTCACTCAGGGACATATTCGGCGCCAGATTGAAAGACACAGTCACAGACGGGAATAAGCCGGTGTGATTGATGGCCAGCGGCGTTGTGCTGGCGTGTCCTTTGGCGACCGTAAGCAGAGGAACGTTGTTGTTGCCGGCCGTGTGAAGATAGATATCTTTCAATCCTTCAGGACTTTGCCAATATTGTGGCGCAACTTCCAGCACCACGTAATATTGATTCAACTGCGTATAAATGATAGAGACTTCTGACTGGCCGAATGCGCCATATAGTGCTGAGTCCAGTGACTGGACCGTAAGGCCAAGCTTGGCCGCAGTGACACGGTCGTAGGTCATCAATTCGTTCAAGCCGCCGTTCTGCTGATCAGAACTTACATCTTGGAACCCCGGAAGTTTCTTCATCTCATTCAGCATCGTCGGGCCCCACTTGGTGAGGTCTTCTACGTTGTCTGATTGGATGGTGTATTGATACAGTGCATTACTGGAGCGTCCACCAATGCGGAGATCCTGTACGGGTTGAAGAAATGCAGAAGCTACTGGAAGCCGGTTCAACTTTGGCCGCAGGCGATTGATGATTTCAGCGGCGCTGATTTTGCGCTCTTTCAGCGGTTTGAGCGCTATATAAAGGAAGCCGGTGTTAGTGGCTCCATTGCCGCCGGTAAAGGCAATTACATTGGCGATAGCAGGATCACTTTTGATTACGTTGCCAATCTGATCGATGGATGTGTTCATCGCCGGGAAAGATGAGTCTTGCGGGCCGCGCACTCCGCCTGTAACGGAGCCGGTATCTTCTGTGGGGAAAAAGCCTTTGGGTATTTTGATGATCAGCAGCACGTTGAGTGCAATGGTGACGAATAAAAGGACAAGCGTGAGAGTTGGGTTCGCCAGGACCCAGTGCAGGCTTCTGCGATATAACGACAGCATCCCGTCAAAAAACTTCTCGCTGGCGTTGTACATGCGGCCATGTTTTTGCGCGCGTTCGTTGCGCAACAGATAGGCGCACATCATGGGGGTGGTGGTCAACGAAATAAGCATTGATACGACAATCGACGTGGAAAGCGTGATGGCAAATTCGCGGAAGAGCCGGCCAACGATCCCACCCATTAATAGAAGAGGAATGAAGACCGCAATGAGTGACACACTGATGGAGAAAACAGTGAAGCCAATTTCCTGCGCGCCTTTCAACGCGGCGGCAAAGGGCTCCATGCCATTTTCCAGGTGGCGCGCAATATTCTCCATCACCACGATCGCGTCATCGACGACAAATCCCGTCGAGATGGTCAGGGCCATCAGTGAAAGATTGTCCAGGCTATATCCAAGCAGGTACATCACGGCAAATGTGCCGATTAGGGAAACGGGTACAGCAACGGCGGGAATGAGCGTAGCCCGGCCATTGCGCAGAAAAATAAATACCACAATAATGACCAGGGCAATGGAAATAAGCAGCGTCCGCTCAACGTCACTCACGGAAGCGCGGATAGTTGTGGTGCGATCGAGCACAACGGTGGTCTCAATGCCCAGCGGAATGGATGCTTTAATGACCGGAAGCTGAGCGCGTATGCGATCGACAGTGGCAATAATATTGGCGCCCGGCTGCCGAAAAATAATTACCGTGACCGCACGCTTGCCATTTAAATATCCTGCAGTGCGGACATTCTGTACTGAGTCTGTTACCTGCGCGACATCTGAGAGACGAACGGCTGCGCCACGGCTATAGCCCACGATAAGCGGTTTGTAATCGTCTGCGTGTGAAATCTGGTCATTGGCAAGGATGTCTGCTGTCACAACGCCATCAGCTAGTTGGCCCTTGGCCAGGTCAGCATTCTGCAGGCTTAGAACGGACTGCAAATTCGCAATGCTCAATCCATAGTGGGCCAACTGCGTGGGATTTGCATCCACACGCACAGAGGGCAGCGCGCCACCGCCGACCGTTACCTGGCCAACGCCTCGTATCTGCGATAGCTTCTGCTGAATGACAGTAGATGCTTCATCATACATTTTGTCCGCGCCATATTTATCTGAAGTGAGGCCGAGAATCATAATGGGAGCGTCGGCGGGATTTACTTTGCGATACGTTGGATTACCCGGAAGATTTGCCGGCAAATAAGTACGCGCCGCGTTGATGGCAGCTTCCACATCGCGGGCTGCGCCATCAATGTCACGGCTGAGATCGAACTGCAGCGTTACAGATGTGCTGCCCAGTGAACTGGCGGAAGTCATCTCTGTTAAGCCGGCAATATGTCCGAATTGCCGCTCCAGCGGCGTGGCCACGGATGATGCCATAATCTCGGCACTGGCTCCCGGTAGACTTGAACTGACTGAGACGGTCGGGAAATCCACTTCAGGCAATGGTGATACTGGAAGCACGCTGAATGCAATGGCTCCAGCAAGCGCAATTCCCAATGTGATGAGAGTGGTGGCTACGGGACGTCGGATGAAAGGTGCGGAGATGTTCATGCCGGCCCCGCCAGTTCCGCTTCGCCAGCTTCCGCCTTATTCGATTTGTGCGAGAAACGCTGGGCCAGCTTATCAAAAAATATGTAAATGACAGGCGTGGTGTAGAGCGTGAGCGCCTGGCTGAGTAGCAGTCCGCCAACCATGGCGATGCCCAGCGGCCGGCGCAACTCAGAACCAAATCCGCTGCCGAATGCCAGAGGAAGACCGCCCAGTAGCGCGGCCATGGTGGTCATCATAATCGGACGAAAGCGGAGTAGGCAGGCTTCGTAAATCGCTTCGGTCGAATTCTTTCCTTGATTGCGTTCGGCGTCCAATGCGAAATCGACCATCATAATGCCGTTTTTTTTCACAATGCCGATCAGCAACACAATGCCGATAATCGCGACAACGCTTAAGTCCTGATGAAAGAGCAGGAGAGCCAGAAAAGCTCCGACGCCAGCAGATGGCAGCGTGGAAAGAATGGTGATGGGGTGAATAAAGCTCTCATACAAAACTCCAAGCACCAAATACACGGTGACCAGAGCCGCAAGAATGAGCAACGGTTCATTGGAGAGCGATGCCCGGAAAGAAGATGCTGTGCCCTGGAAATCCGCCTGCAGGCTGGCAGGCATGTGCATGTCTTTCTGAACTTTATCGACTGCCGTAATTGCGCTGCCCAGTGAAGCGTTGGGCGCAAGATTAAACGATACGGTAATAGCAGGGAACTGCCCTTGATGACTGATGGAGAGCGGCTCTGTCGTCTTTTCAAAGTGTGCAAAGGCGCTTAGCGGCACAGCGTTGCTGGTAGCTGAACTGCTGGTGCCGGCCGAGTTGACTCCCTGATTGGAGGCAGTAGTAGAAGTGCTGGCTGCCAGCGCGTTCGACGGCGGAGCAAGCGTATTTGCCGACGGCGTGAATAGAGCCGATGTTGTCAGCGCATTGGACCCAGCAGAAGAGGATCCAGAAGACGCGAAAGATGAAGTGGCTCCGGTACCGGTTGCTCCCGAAGAAGCATTGGACTGAACATAAAGATGATTCAGATTATTGGGATCAAGTTGAAATTGTGGCTCACTCTCAAGAACCACATGGTACTGATTCAACTGCGTGTACATGGTATTGATCTGGCGCTGGCCAAAAGCGTCATACAAAGTGTTGTCGATGGTGGAGGGCGCAATGCCAAACCGCGAAGCCGTGACGCGATCAATCACCAGTGAAACGGCGAGGCCTCCCGTTTGCTGGTCGGTAGCGACGTCTTCCAGTTCCGGCAACTGTTTCAATCGTTCGACAAAACGATTGGTCCAGTCGTTTAACTCATTCGCGTCTGGATCTTCCAGCGTGTATTGATATTGCGTGCGGCTTACTCGATCATCCACGCTGATGTTTTGCACTGGCTGCATGAACAGCTGTATTCCCTGGGCCTGGTCTAGCTTAGTTTTGATCCGGCGAATCACATCAGACGCATTCATCTTGCGCTGCTCCAGCGGTTTTAAATTGATAGATACTCTGCCGCTGTTCAAAGTTGTGTTGGTGCCATCTGCGCCGATGAATGAGGAAACGCTTTCCACAGCCGGATCTTCAAGGATGACCTTGGCCAGTGCTTGCTGATTTTCTGCCATGGCTTTTGAGCCAATGATCTGCGGAGCCTGTGTGATGCCCTGGATAACCCCAGTATCCTGCACCGGGAAAAAGCCCTTAGGAATGATGATGTAAAGAAAGACCGTGAGCATTAACGTGGCCAGCGCGACTAGAAGCGTGATGGTCTGGTAGCGAAGAACGAATTTGAGCGTGCGTCCGTAGAAGGCAATCATGTTTTCAAAAACGCGCTCTGAAGCTTTGTAAAACCGCCCTTGCTTCTCTTTTGGAATGTGCTTCAGAATGCGGGCGCTCATCATGGGGGTGAGCGTAAGAGACACCACGGCTGAAATCACAATTGTTACGGCAAGCGTGACGGCAAATTCGCGAAATAAGCGTCCCACCACATCGCCCATAAACAAAAGTGGGATGAGCACAGCAATAAGTGAGACGGTCAAAGACAA
>DASZMF010000724.1:0-2349 GCA_035552035.1 Candidatus Angelobacter sp. | reverse complement strand
ATCTCCCAGACGGCCACGCGGGAGACAGGATCAAGACCGGTCGTGGGCTCGTCGAGGAAAAAGATTCTGGGGCGATGCACCAGGCCGCGCGCAATCTCCAGCCGCCTGCGCATGCCTCCAGAAAGATTTCTGGCCGGCGCGTTGCGCCATTGATTCAGGTCAACCAGCTCCAGCAATTCATCAATCGACTTTTCGCGGTCTGCGGCAGGAATGCCATAGAGCTTGGAGTAGATGCTTAGATTTTCCCAGACCGTGAGATCGCCATCACTGGTCATGGCCTGCGGAATCACGCCCATGGATCGCCGCGCGCGGTTAGGATCTTTGCGGACATCGGCTCCTTCAATAATTGCAGTGCCCTCGGTGATATCGAGCAGAGTGGTCATCATGCGGATCAGCGTGGATTTGCCTGCGCCGTTCGGGCCCAGGAGGCCAAAGATTTCACCTTCTGCCACTTCAAATGAGACACCATTCACGGCAGTGAAGTTCCCAAAGCGCTTGATGATGTCGATAACTTGAATCGCCGGTGGCGCCATCAGCGGCCTTCTGTCTTTAGGTTAGTCTCAAGCTTGGATTTAGGCACAAGAATTTCCGCGGTCATTCCCGGCACCATGGTTTTCGCGGTGTTTGCAACAGCAAGTTTAAGCGTGATGGCCTTGATGTCCCGCTTGCGGCGGTTTACGTCGCGCTGTGTGGCGAAGTCGGCTTCGGGCGCTTTAAAAATAATTTTGCCGGGAACAATTTCGCCCGAAGGAAGCCGCGCGTTGAGCTGATCGCCCAGGGCAATGTGATCTGCTTCCGTTTCAGGAATGGCCGCGAGCACCCATGTGTCGCCAAGATCGGTGATGATCACGATTGGCTGGCCCAGGCTTACCACTTCACCTTCACGCGCTGCGCGCACGGTAACAATTCCATTTATGGGCGACAGGACCTTGGTGTATCCCAGGCGCGTTTCTGCGGCTTCCAACTGCGCCTTGGCATTGAGTTGCTGTGCCTGCGTTGAGGCGACGGTGCTCTGCGCTGCCTGTGTTAAGCGCGTATGCGCCTGCGCGGTGATTAGATCTGCCTGCGCTGCGTGCGATTGATCTTCTGAGGCTTTTACTAATGCCTGCTGGGCTTTGAGCTGCGCGGCAGATTGGTCGGCTAGCTGTTGTGACGCTACGCCCTGCGCGGCCAGAGCCAGGTTGCGGCGCGTGTCACCTTCAATGCGTTGCAGGTCAGCCTGTGCCTGCAGCAGTGTTGCCTGCGCGGCGCTGAAGCGGGCCTGGGCGTTCACCACGCCGCTGGAGGTTTCTCCGGCGGTCTGCTCTTCTGTGGCGCGTGTTTGCGAGACCTGATGGCGCAGGCTGGACAGCAAAGCTTCAGCGGCCTGGCGGTCAGCCGTCAGCTCCTGCGCGTCGAGCACAGCGATCGTGTCGCCCACTTTGACTTCTGTGCCTTCGTCCACGGCCAGGCGCTCAATGCGTCCGCTGATTTTGGGGCTTACGACAACCTGATTGGCATCCACGGTGCCGACAAGAACCAGGTCAGAAGAATGGTCAGTAGAGAAAAAATAATAGGCCGCCGCGATAAGCAGCAGCAAGCCAAGAAACATAAAAAACCGGTTGCGTGGGTTCACTGTTTACAAGCCTTCTGTGCCGCGGGAGTAAAAATGGCCGCGCAAATGAAATCGACAACAGCCGCACGGCGCTGGGCAATCCGTTCCGGAGAGCTGGGATCGCCGGCATGCATAAACTGCTGCGCGGGGATACTGATGAAATAGAAAACGATAATTCCAATAATCGATGTAACGGTCTGCATGGGATCAACCTGACGGAAATCGCCGGAGGCAATGCCTTCGTCAATCAGTTTTTCCAGGCGGCTATAAAGCGGCTTACCGTGGAGTTCCATGACTTTGCTGGCAGCGGGAGAGAGCGACCGCCCGGCGCTGCGCATGAATTCACGCTGCACCAGCCGCGGATACACCGGCGCGCTGGCAATGTAATCAAAGTGCGTCTGCGCATAAAGCAGCAATCGCTCACGCGGCGGCAGCTCTTCACGGTTCAACACGGACATCACTCGCTGATGCAGGCCGGAAAAAACCTGCTCAAGGGCGGCAGCGTAGAGGCCGTCTTTGTCTTTGAAGTAGTAGTAGAGCAGCGCTTTGTTCACGCCGGCCCGGCGGGCAATTTCTTCTGTCCGCGCGCCCGTCACACCCTCATGAGAAAACTCTTCCAGGGCCGCCTTCAGGATGGCAGCACGGGTCTTTTCCGGCTCGCCGCGCGAGCCAGACTTGCCGGATTTGATGGCCGCAGGCATTTAATTAACCGTTTAGTTAATCATATCACTTCCGATATTGATAGCAAATTTCGT
>DASZMF010000723.1:0-4878 GCA_035552035.1 Candidatus Angelobacter sp. | reverse complement strand
GCAGGTTTATGTTCTTGATGAAAGGATGGAGCCGCTCCCCATTGGCGCGTGCGGTGAGCTTTTTATTGGTGGCGATGGTTTGGCGCGGGGATATCTGGGGCGTCCCGCGCTCACGGCGAAGCATTTTTTGCCTGATCCCTTCAGCGGCCGGGCAGGTGCTCGCCTTTACCGCACAGGTGACTGGGTGAGATGGCATGCAGATGGAACTCTGGACTTCACCGGACGGCTAGACCATCAGGTAAAAATCCGCGGCTACCGGATCGAAATGGGCGAAATTGAGACGGCGCTGTGCGATCTGGAAAAAGTGGAACAGGCAGTTGTTGTGGTACGCGAAGATGAACCTGGAGAAAAACGACTGGTGGCTTACATGGTGGTGTCAGAGGAAATCCCTCTACAAGAGTTGCAGGATTCCCTTAAACAGAATCTTCCTGTGTACATGATACCGGCAGATTTTATGGTGCTGAAATCCATGCCGCTGACACCGAACGGAAAGGTGGATCGGCGTGCTTTACCGGCACCAGTGAAAGACATGCTACGGCCAAAGCAAAGCTATGTTGCTCCTCGAAATGCTACAGAAGCCCTGCTGGCGCAGATATGGGCTGAGATATTGCGTCTGGAGTGTGTGGGTGTAGAAGACAATTTTTTTCTTCTGGGCGGACATTCCCTGCAGGCGACGCGCGTGGTGGCGCGCATGAGGGATGCCTTCAAAATGGACGTCCCACTGCCGCTCTTGTTCCAGGCCACCACGATTGCCAAATTGGCCGAAGTAGTGGAAGAGCTTAAGAAAGAGAATGCGTCTGGCAGGTTAGCATCGGCGCTGCCCCAGATTGAGCCTGCAGACCGTGATGCGGTCTTTGTTCTTATAGATGAGGATTGAACAAGACAGGTTAAAAAATAGATTTTAGATAGAAAGATGGAACGGCAGAATCGCATTACAATGTTATGGCTTATCTGGGGAGAAATTCATGGAAATGTTGTTACAAGACATCCGCTACGGAGTACGCATCCTGATCATGAATCCCGGCTTTACGGCCGTAGCCATTCTGACGCTGGCCCTGGGGATTGGAGCAAACACCGCGATTTTCAGCATTGTCAACACGGTGTTGCTGCGCTCTTTACCCTATCGCGATCCTGATCATCTCGTAAAAATAGTGATGAGTAATCGGGCGCTCGGAACACGGGACATCGGGCTTTCAGTGCCTGAACTGGATGATCTGAAAGCAACGTCCGATATTTTTGAGGATGTGAGCGTGACCTGGCCTGCAAACGCAAACATCACAGGGTCAGAACATCCAGACCGCCTGGAAATGCTGGGGGTCAGTCCGAATTATTTCTCCATGCTTGGCATCAATCCTCAGGTTGGACGTGTATTTGGCCCCCAGGACAAAACAGAAGGATTTGCCGAATCGGTTGTAATTAGTGACAGTTTATGGCGGCGCTCCTTCGGTAGAGACCCCAATATTCTGGGACGTAAGCTGCAACTTGATAGTGATCCTTATACGATTGTCGGCGTTCTCCCGCCTGGATTTCGGCATCCAGGAAAGACTGTTGCCACAGATGTTGAAGTGTGGGCCACCGCCGGATTCCACGCCAATCCGTTTCCGAAACCTGTACGCAATCAGCGGATATTGCCTGGAGCCATTGGACGTCTCAAGAGCGGTCTGACGATTGTGCAGGCCCAGGCAAAATTGGATGCATTGGCAAACACCCTGCGCCATGACTATCCAAATGATTACCCTGCAAGGACTCAATGGTCCATTGAAGTTGAGCCTTTACAGGAATCTCTTGTAGGCAATGTAAAACCAATGCTTCTGCTGCTCATGGGCGCGGTAGTCCTGATCATGCTCCTTGCCTCTGTGAATATTGCCAATCTTTTATTGGCCAGGGCCTCTGGAAGACAGCGCGAAATGGCGGTGCGGCAAGCCTTGGGAGCAAGCAGCCGCCGCATGTTCCGGCAGATGCTGACAGAGTCAATGGTGCTGTCATTCATTGCCGGTGTAGCAGGTGTGTTGACCGCGATACTTGCACTCCAATTCCTCCGCTTTGTGCCGGCAAAAATCCCTCGGCTGCACGAAGTGACTGTTGATTGGACTGTGATGGTTTTTGCCTTGCTCGTTTCGGTTCTAACCGGCATTGCGTTCGGACTTGCACCGGCGCTTCAATCAGCAAAAACAAACCTTACAAGCGCAATTCGCGAGGGTGCCCAGGGCTCTGGATATGGCACAAAAACCAATCGTTTGCGCCGTGCATTGATTGTCTCTGAACTGGCGCTGGCGGTGACGCTCATGGTGGGCGCGGGACTGCTTTTACATACTTTCTGGGCGCTGCTGCGGCAATATCCGGGCTTCAATTCTTCGCAGGTCGTGACCGCCAGCATTTGGCTTCCTGTGCCAAACAATCCAGATTTAGATCCTTATGCAAAACCCGGAGCGCAAAGCCTTTTTGTTCGCGATGTGCTCAGACACCTTAGCGCACTACCGGGAGTGAATGCGGTTGCACTCACCACTGATCTGCCGACAACGGCTTCATCTTTTCGGCTTATCCTGAACATTGAAGACCATCCCATACAATCCGCTCAAGATCAGGCCTGCGAACTCACAAGCGTGAGCTCTGATTACTTTAAAGTGATGCAGTCGCCGCTGGTAAAAGGCCGGTTCTTCAGGGATGATGATGATGCGAGCAAAGATCGTGTGGCTTTGGTGGACGAGACCACAGCGCACCGCTATTGGCCAAACGAGGACGTAATTGGAAAACGTATTCGCTTCGGTCGCGCGGCAACAGCGCCCTGGCTGAGTATTGTGGGCGTAGTCAGCAATATAAAGACCGACGGGCTGGACACCAAAAAGATCGTTCCACATGTTTACGTTCCCCTCAATCAGTCTACGCAGGTGAGGTCAATGATTGCGGTTCTGCAGACCCCCATGCCGCCATCTACCCTTGAACCCCAAATCCGGCGTGAGGTGCAATCGGTTGATCCTAATCTGCCCATATTCAACGTGCGCACAATGAATGAGGTGATTGGCACTTCTCTGTCTCCGCATCGCTTCTCTGCGGAGCTGGTTGGCGGACTTGCGGCCCTTGCATTACTGCTGGCATCCATTGGCATCTATGGATTACTCGCCTACATGGTGGGCCAGAGATCTCATGAGATTGGGATTCGTATGGCGCTTGGCGCACAACCATTTCATATCCGCAAGATGGTATTGAATCAAGGTGTGCTGCTGGCAGGAACTGGAGTACTGGTGGGGCTGGTCTGTGCGGGCCTGGCCGCGCCTTTGATTTCCAGCCAGCTTTTTGGAATCCACACGATTGATCCGCTGGTCTTCCTGACTGTGCCTGTGGTCTTGATCGCAGTCGCCATGCTGGCCAGTTATATTCCTGCCCGGCGCGCATCCATGGTGGACCCGCTCGTGACGCTTCGGCATTAATTTTTATACTGATTGCTACACGAGCTGAATTTCATCAATGCTATGGAGGGAAAGCTAGCGGAGGAAAGGCCTTCAGCGTAACCGAACCAAATTGGACCATGACCGAAAACCAATATTTCTTGCAAGCTCTTTGGAATGTTGGCGTCCCCGACGGGATTTGAACCCGTGTTATCGCCGTGAAAGGGCGGTGTCCTAGGCCAGGCTAGACGACGGGGACGCTGGTGAAACGAGAACAGTGGAACCGTTCTGGCCTGTATTTGATACTAGCAGTGGCGGAAACGGTGTGTCAAAGCCTGAGCGATGATTGCAGGATGTTGTTACAGTAGGTAGATGAGCTTCAATCAGGCACAGAGCAGTGGAACATGGAAATGAATACACGGACAGCAGTGGTATTGGGCGCGTCAGGGCTGGTGGGCGGCTTCTGCCTGCGAGCGCTGGTGGACGATCCGGATTATTCTCGCGTAGTGACGTTTGGACGCAGGGAATTGCCCGTATTTACTCGGGCCAAAGTAGCGCAAAGGGTTGCGGATTTGGAAAGCCTGACAGCCGAAGATTTCCGCGGCGCTCAGGACGTATTTTGTGCGCTGGGTACCACTATTCGCAAAGCGGGATCGCAAGCGGCGTTTCGGCATGTGGATTTGGATCTGCCGTTGCGGTCGGCCAGGGAAGCCTTGAATGCAGGCGTGGAGCAATTTATCGTAGTGTCCTCCGTGGGGGCTGACGCGGAGAGCAAAAACTTTTACCTGCGCACAAAAGGTGAGTTGGAGCGCGAACTGGCCAGATTGCCGTTCAAGGCCGTTCATATTCTGCGCCCAAGTTTGTTGATCGGTAAGCGAGCGGAGTTCAGGCTGGCTGAGGTGATCGCTATGGCGCTTGCTCCGGCGCTTGATCTTGTGACGCTGGGAGCTTTGCGCAAGTATCACTCAGTACGGGCAGAGACGGTGGGGAAAGCAATGCTGGCAGCAGCAAAACAGGGAATTAGCGGGGCTTCAATCGATGAGTACGATGGAATTGTGAGCCTGGTAAAAGCGGCGTGATTCAAAATCCTTTGTTCGGTCTTCTGTGTTTCAGTTTTAAAAGAGCCGCTTGCAGCGGCCCTTTGTCTTGCAGGTTGAAGTCTTGCAGAATGAGATTTAGTGAATCGGTCCTGCCTGAAATTGCGCTCCACATTTTTTAGGCTTGTAGGTGCTAATGTCGCCACGGACCATTGATCCATTATTGCAGTTCAATGCCAGGTTGCCCGGACTCGCGGTAATAACGTCGTTGGCCGCAAAATTAAGAGCGGACAAAAAATTCAAAATCAGGCCGTCACCTGAATTATTGCTTATGGTATTGCCGCCCAGGCTATTGAGCGACGAGCTTTGATCCACCAGAACGCCAGTGCCGGTATTGCTGGAAACGTCCATGCCACCATCAAACGCTGCATCAGAGTGGTTCACAATCTCTATTC
>DASZMF010000722.1:0-2738 GCA_035552035.1 Candidatus Angelobacter sp. | reverse complement strand
CTGATGGTTTCTGCTGCGGTGTCCGTGTTGGCTTCAAAATTTTGTTCAAGACGCGCTGTGCTGTCAAAGCTGATCACAGCAACGTTATGATGCACGCCGCCAATGATCGCATCCAGCACCGGCCCAAGAGTTCGATAGTCGCGAAGATGCGCTGCTCCCTCGCCGCCGGTCTCCACGATAACAACCAGCGCCAGAGGCTGCCCGAGGGCATCTTCTTCAACCCGCACATTCTGCGGAATGCCGTTATCTGTAAGAATGAAATCGTCTGCTGTGAGCGAAAAAACAACTTTGCCGACACTGTCTTTTACCAGTGCCGGCACCAGCACCAAATTTGATCGTGTGGTGAGCGTGGGGATTTGCGAATCAGCGGATGGCTGCCCGCTGCTCTGCGCATGAGCGACCAATGAAAACCAAAGCAGCAGCGTAATTGCGGTAATTGCGAAAGAAAATTTCAATCGACTCATACTGACGGCCTGCACAATATTCAAGGTACGACAATGGATGCGAAAATTGCACGCTTATTTGAAGAAAATTGGCTATGCCATAGTCATTTGAAATTGACAGGTAAAATTTTATTTTTACCCTAAGCATCGGTCCAGATTTTTGCTTATTAGAGATCGGCAAGCTGGCGGGCATGTTGTTCGTCGAGGCGCTGTTGCATCTTTCGCTCCAGCCATTCCGGAACAGGCTCAGAATGAAATGCCTGACGAATGATCTCATGCATCACTTCCAATTTAGACCATTCCGGATGTTCGCGGCGAAGCTTCTGTTTTATAACTCCTCGATCAAACATGCTCATCTCGTAAGTGAGCAGAAATTTCTGTTCGCCAGTCATAAATGACTGCACCAGAAGTGCGCCACGTTTTCCTGGAGTATCAAAAATCGACATAGCGGAATATTAGCATGTGCTGGCAGCGGCCAGCACAGAACATAGAGACTGCTCCCTTTATAATAAATATGTGAGTTCTGATTTCGTAATTCGCAAAATGGCGGAAGCCGATTTTCCCACGCGCTGGGGACACTTCCGCATCCATGGGTTTGAAGGCCAATTTGGCCATGGCGCTTCTGCACGCAAAGAAGAAGCGGTGGCCGTGGTGATGGGCGACATCCACTCTGCTCCACCGCTGGTGCGCATCCATTCGCAGTGTCTTACGGGCGATGTGTTTGGTTCGTTGCGCTGCGACTGCCGCCAGCAACTGGAGATGGCTTTGCAGATGATCTCTGAAGCTGGCGCTGGCGTGTTGCTGTATGAGCAGCAGGAAGGCCGCGGTATCGGCCTGATGCCCAAGCTCCAGGCGTATCAGTTGCAGGACCAGGGCAGAGACACCGTGCAGGCCAATGAAGACCTTGGCTTCAAGGCTGACCATCGCGAGTTCCAGCTGCCGGCGGAAATGCTGAAAGCGCTGGGACTGAAAGAGGTCAAGCTGCTCTCCAACAATCCGCAGAAAGTTGCTGCGCTTGAGTCTGCAGGGGTGAAGGTGGTGGAGCGAGTTCCGTGTGAAGTTGAGCCGCATGCTGCCTCTGAGCGATACATGAATACCAAGAAAGAAAAAATGGGACATCTGTTTACGGAGCGATAGATTGCAGAGCGATAAGCCAAAACCTTTGCAACACAGAGGAACTGAGTAAGCGGAGGTTAATGAGTTTGTTTGTGATTCGCTCCACTGTTAATCTCAGTGTCTCTTCTGACAGACACATCAAAAAATATTCATCTTCCTCTGCTTACTCCGTTCCTCTGTGTTGCAAAGGTTTTTGTAAAAGCTGCAATAACTCCGCTTTGTGGGCCGAAGGCAAATCCAGTAACGCCGATTTCACTAGCGCTCGATACACTTCGCTGGCTGCCGGTACATGCTTCAATTCTTCTAGATGTCGGCGCACGGTGTTGATGTCGCCGCGCTTGATGGGCCCGCTAAAAGCTGCTGCAGCGCCGTTCTCCAGATAGTTCTTTAACGTCTGCCGCAGAATTGGCGCCATGACTTTGCGCGTCTGGCTTGCAGTGAGACCGGCGGCGCTGCCCACGCGCTCTGCTGTAACCAGCGTCGCCACAAGCAGCGGTGAAGAGAACGATCCCAAGGCGTGGTAAAGCGGCTTGGCTTTTTTCTGGATCTTAAAAATCTCGCCGCCTATATCTTTTACTATCCTGCGCGCCGCAGCCACAGCGAGACTGTCACCTTCCACGGCAAACGGTACACCATTCATCTTCGGCTTTGAGCCGGGAACAAACGTCATCATCGGATGCAGTGACGCGGTGCTTGCTCCCGCGCGCTTGAGTGGCGCCAACACGTCACTGGTAAGCGCGCCACTGGAATGGAAAACAATTTTGTTCTTCCATCCTGGTTTATGCGCCAGCCATTTGGCAGTGTTGGCCAGTACGTCGTCGGTGTGGCAGACCCAGATGATGTCAGAGTCTGGCCCGGCATCTTCCAGCGCCACTGCGTCTGCTGCCAACTTTTTCGCCAGCATAACCGCACGTTTGCGCGACTGCGCTGATGCGCGTCCTGCAACTGCATGGATCGTATAGCCAGCAACGCGCAACGCCGGCCCTAATGCCTGCGCCAGATTTCCCGCGCCGATCAGCGTAATAGTCGTTTTGTGATTCTTAGATGACATGCAACGCGAGAATACCAGATGCCGGCTGACAACAGCCTTCAATCAAAAATCTTTCAAAACAAAATCTTGAAACACAGAGGAACAGAGTAAGCGGAGGAGTTTTTTAGACTTTGCCTTTTCTATGAGCC
>DASZMF010000721.1:0-6061 GCA_035552035.1 Candidatus Angelobacter sp. | reverse complement strand
CCACAAATGATCGCCACAAAAGTAAATGAGAGGCCTCCGGAATAGGCCTCTCATTCGTGGTGACAGACTTGGAATCTGTTTTAGTTACATGTTTGGCTGGTAGCGCCAGAGAGGGAATCACAGAATTTCCCCATCGGCGCTCCACCTGCTGCCCCAGTTGCGGGGATGTTGATGGTTTGCTCGACCCAGGTCCCATTGACTTTGACCAATCCATTCGGAAGAGCAATGGATGGGTGATCGAAAGGCGCGCTCTGTGCCCGCACGCGTTCGTCCGTCAACGATTTCAAGAAGGCCACAACCGCGCTCTTGTCGTTATCGCTGAAGCCTGCCCGCTCAAAGTTGGGATCTACGTCCGATGAAGGGAAATCGCCTCCGCGGCTGTAGAAGTCCACCAGTTGTGGCAGCGTGCCTTGTCCGCCGTTGGCGAAGAAGGGAGCCGTCAATTCAACGTTGCGTAGCCCTGGCGTCTTCACGGCGCCGTTCACGCTTACTGGAGCGCCTGCTGGGACAGTGGTTCCGCTGGCCAATCCAGAAGATGCCAACTGCGCCAGTGACAAAGACGCTAGTCCTGAAGGATCAGGAGCGCCAAGTCCCAGGTCATCGTCCGTAGGCCGCAGGCCGATGTTATGGAAACCCTTGTCATGCCACCGTCCGCCCGGCAGTTTTTCTACCGTGCCATTGGCAATGTTTGAGACCGCGGCATCGCTGAACTCCGCTCCGCTGTGGCAGCGTGTGCAGTTGCCTTTTCCGTTGAAGGTGCTCATGCCCTGCTGTTCCAGTGACGTGAGCGAATTGTGGTTGCCGTCCATGAATTGGTCAAAGCGGGAATTATCAGAGACCAGGGTTGATTCGTACATCTGGATGGCAAGTCCCCAGAACATGGAGAAGTTGTATTCCATCATGGAATATTCGTTTGTGTTGGCCGGCGTACCCGTGTGCAGGTAATTGCTGTCGGCATCCACAATGTCGTTTGAATTCCACCATTGCGGCTGGAATGCAGCTTTAATCATCGTGACATAATTCTGTGTGAGTCCATTGGCCGGCGCAGCGCTCAGGCTACCCAGAACACTGTCATTCGTTGAGACCATCTGTTGCGCCAGGGGCGTGAGTGTGAGCATCTTTTTGCCCATCTTCACAAACGAGCGCCCGGTGGCGGACATCTCAACATCGTTGCCCGGAGGTCCAACGGCCTGTGAAGCCAGTGCAGAATTGGAGAGCCGGAAGTTGACTGAACTGACGCCGTGTGGCGCGGAAGGATCCACGTGCAGCAACTGGGCTTTAGGATCGCCCGTGCCAAAAGGATTTACGCCGTTGAATATGTTCTGTGCGCGTCCATCCCAGAAATTGCGATAGTTGAAAACGGCATTGATCACTGAAGGTGCATTGCGTGGCGTGCTGCGCCGAACGTTGATTGAGCCGCCATTGCCGTCCGCGGTGCTGAATACCGGATCAGCAACTGAAGTCTCGTCTTCCGCCGCCTGCGCCAGAATCACATCATTAAACGTGAAATGGAATACGCCTTGTGAGCCGACGATATTGTTATTGTCAGAGATCACAGTCGAACTGGGATTGGTGATGTCCGCCAGTTTGTGCAAAGGAAAATCACTTAAGCTGAGCTGGTGATTGGCGCCGAACCCGGGCTTGAATGTGTTGGAGTCAGCGGCTGGGTTGCCGGTTGCATCTACGCGGCGTAGTCCGGGATCAGTCTGGTTGAATGAACGGCTATCTGCGCCGGCGTTGAAGTGGCAGCTGGCACAAGCTGTCTTGCCGTCGCTGCCAAACTGCATCTCCCAGAAAAACGCTTTGCCCAGCGCGATTGCTGCTGTCTTATTGCTTATCACGCCGCTTAACTCAGCGGCTGTGGGACCGGGTACGGCAACTGTCTTGAGCGACGCCATATTGCGGCCGCCTCCGCTGCCTGTTCCGTTTCCACCTGAAGTTTGTGCGCCACTAGCTGTAGCTGGGCCGCTGGCGTACAGCGGGTTTATGTTGAGCGTCAGAACCGTGTAACACGCGAATACCGCGACAATTTTTTTGAGTGTAACCTGCCGACTCATTCTGGAATCTCCTCCTGGGGAAAAAAAGGCCGGTCGGGAACGGTGAGCGCCGTTCCCGACCAGCAAAAGGATTCATCGCGCAGCCATGAGCAATGAACTTGTTCTTTACTAATGCACATGTACTGCCAAGCTGTTGTGGGCTCGCATGTCATCTGTGGTGTTGGCGAAGAGTTGTGGCTAACGTGTTTCTTATCTGCTGCTTGAGGGGATCGGCGAAGCGGTATCGTGATTCGCGCCAGTTCCAAAGACATCAGCAGAAGAGAGAAGGGGAATTTTTTTTCCCGTGCCACAGGGGAATAAAAGTTCCCCAAACGGGCCTCTGCAAAAATGAATTTCGCGCAGACGTGAAAAATCCTGCGCAAAAAAATTGCTTTGGAATTGTGCTCTTAAGAAATAACGGAAAAGATGATCTGAAAAAATGCGATCAGTATTCTGACTTCACGCCAAGAACCTGAAAATCCACCAAATGTTTCTTCAAAGCGTACACCATCTTGTTATTGCTCTTGGGATCCGGCGGCTTCAGAAAAAAACCGCGGTCGGTGAGCAGAGGAAGCGAGTTATAAACCAGGCCTTCGGTGATTTCGTCGTCGGCAAAGCGCAGGCGCACCCATAGGCCGGGGAATTCGGGCACGTTCTTAAAGAACCGCAATTCATCATACGTTGACTGCCCTTGAAACTCGCGCACAAAGAAAACTGCCTTGGCCTGGCTCAGGCAGATTATCGCGCTGCCGCCCGTGGCCAGCCCAAGTTCAAACTCTTCCGGCAGCGGAGCGCTTGATGCACCCTGGTCGCTCCATGTACCGGTGGTATCTTTGAGATACCCTTTGACAATTGTTTTATTTGCCAGATGAATGACTGCCTTAACCAGAGGCACATCTGTCTCAACCATTGGTACCTCGTAAGGCGCGCAATGCGCCGGGCTGAGAAACTTCTGGCGGAGAAATATGGTACTGCTTGATCTTGTAGCGGAGCGCCTTGCAGCTTATCTTCAGCCGCAATGCAGCCAGCCGGCGGTTCCAGTGCGTGGCCGTCAGCGCCTCTTCAATCACTTTTACTTCCGCCGAATGCTTTAAGTCTTTCATGAGTGACTTCAGTCCTGCGCCGTTATCTACCTGAACCTCGGCATGCGCAGCTTCTGGCTGTGGCCCCATGTCGCGGGTCTTTTCTTCCAGCTCGGAAATTGCCTGGTCCTCATTTTGAAAGACCACATATCTCTTCACGAAATTTCCCAGCTCCCGCAAATTGCCCGGCCACCGATATTGCAGGCAGGCTTCCAAAAGTTGCGGCGTGAGCAGAGGTGATGGCTGACAGTATTTCGCCGAGAAGTCAGCCAGGAAATGCCGCATCAGGTGCTCAATTTCTTCCCGACGTTCGCGCAACGGAGGAATGCGCACCGTGAATGCATTCAGGCGGTAATAAAGATCCTCACGGAAAGATCCATTCGCAATCGCTTCTTCAATATTGATATTTGTCGCCGCAAGCACGCGGAAGTCAGCGGTAATGGTGGAGCGTCCACCCAGGCGCGAGAATGTGCCGTCTTGCAGGACATGCAGCAGCTTGGCTTGCAGAAGCGGGCTCATCTCGCCAATTTCGTCCAGCAGAATGGTGCCCTGGTCACAGAGCTCAAACTTGCCCGGCTTGGACCGTGTAGCGCCGGTGAAAGCTCCACTCTCATAGCCGAACAGCTCGCTCTCTAGCAGCTCTGCTGGAATGGCGGCGCAGTTTACTTTGATGGAAGGCCGGCTGGCGCGCGGCGAAAGCTTGTGAATCAGGCGCGCAAGGATCTCTTTTCCCACGCCGCTCTCTCCCAGCAGCAGTACCGGGATATCTACTTTTGCCAGCTGTGCGATTTGCCCACGGATTTTCTTCATCGCCGGACTGCTGGCCACGAAAAAGGCATTGTCGTCAATGACTTCGCAATCGCCCGGACTCTTATGCTCGCAACGGCCCATGGGCGTGAGCCAACGGTTCATGAGCGCATCAAGATCAGCTTTATAAATTGGCTTTGTAATGTAATCCAGAGCGCCCAATCGCATGGCTTCAACCACCATGCTGGGACTGCTCAGGCATGAGAGCATGACTATTTTTTGCTGGGGCCGCTTGCGACGGCAGGCTTCAAGCGTGCGCAGGCCATCCATTTTGGGCATGGCCAGATCCAGCAGGATCAGGTCAGGCGCTGCACCATCTTGCAGACGTTCAACGGCTTCGTCGCCACATGTAGCGGTTTCAACCCGATAATGGTCCAATTCCAACAGACTCTTGGTGTAAAGCAGCACACCTGGATCATCATCCACTACAAGAATGCTTTCTTTGCCGGAAGTCAAAGAAGCGTGCTTCATCGGTTTGGTCTCTTTCTGTTGCGCTCTCGATATTTTTGTTTGTTCGTTAGTCGCAACTCCCTACCGACCCAGATCCTTCCGGGCTCAACTTCGGTAAAGCCGATCTAGTTTGTTACCCCTGGCTCAAATCTGCATCCTTGTGGTATCCCGATGCATTCATAAAGCCCGGTTCTGGTTTTTCGCTTCCCGCTAAAGGTCGGCACACAGTTCCAGAAAACTGACGATTTGTAAGCTGGATATTCACGAGAACTTGCGCAAACAGCCTGCGTGCCCCATGAACACCAGATCAATATAAGTTCTTAGCCTTAGTACATGTACTTTAGGCCAGTGCCGTATCCGAAGTAAACGTTTTTAATAATTGGTTAAGGAGATTGTAATGTTCCATTTCTGCATAAAGGGCATTCAATACAATCACTTACATCAAAAAATGTTTTCGGCGATCGCGGGCTGAATGGTGGAACATGATTAAAATTTCTAATAATCATGTTTTAAAGTCCAAGGAACAATTGCCACACAGACGCAAGTTGGGCGCTCGTGATAATCCTTAAAGCATGGACGAACTCAGCCGCCTGAGCTCAGATGCCCGCGTTACAGTTCGTCGTGACGGTGCACCGGCCAGCGATGGCCAATGCGTGGTTTACTGGATGCAGCGGGCCAAGCGCGCACTCGATAATCCCGCGCTTGAGGTTGCCGTAAGGGCAGCGAATCTGCTGCGCCTGCCTTGCGTGATTTTTCTTGCGCCGGTACCGTTTTATCCGCATGCCAATCTGCGGCACTACCGCTTTCTGAATCAGGGCATTCCTGCCATTGCCGCTGGATTGAAGAAGCGCGGCATTGGCTTTGTGCTGCGCCGCTTTCCAGACCATCATTTGCTGAAGTTTTGTGAGCAGGTCAAGCCTGCTCTGGTTGTGGGCGACGAGAATCCCATGCGCGAGCCCGAGCACTGGCGAGAGGTGGTGACAAAGCAGCTTCGCATACCGTTCTGGACCGTGGATGCCGACGTGATCGTTCCGTCCAAATTGCTGATGAAAGAACAGTACGGCGCATACACGGCGCGTCCGGTGATCCGGCGTTTGCTGCCGGAGTTCTTGAAGCCAGTAGGAAACACGCGGGCCAAAGCTGCCTGGAAAGCATCAAGCGATCTGCAATCGCTCGCACCGGATGTTGACATCACAGAAGGCTGGAAGCTTGATCGCTCCGTCGCGCCGGTAAATAGCATCACCGGCGGAACAGACGAAGCGGTGAAGCAGCTCAAGCGCTTTATCAAGTATGGTCTGGCGAAATATCCAGTAGATCGCAACAAGCCAGAGCGCGATGGCACCAGCCGACTCTCTGCTTATCTGCATTTTGGCCATATTGGCCCGCACACCGTTGCTCTGTCCGTGCAGAAATCCACGGCGCCCAAGGCAGCCAAAGAAGCTTTCTTGGAGCAGATGATTGTGCGCCGTGAACTGGCGATTAACTTTGTCCGCTTCAATCCGGACTATGACAATTTTGAATCGGGCACGCCGTGGGCGCACAAAAGTCTGGCTGAGCATGCCGGTGATCCGAGAAAAATCTACAGCGAACGCCAGCTGGAAGACGGCCAGACCCACGATCCGCTTTGGAACGCCGCCCAACGCCAGATGGTTTTGACCGGCTTCATGCACAACTATGTCCGCATGT
>DASZMF010000720.1:0-7056 GCA_035552035.1 Candidatus Angelobacter sp. | reverse complement strand
GATAGCCCAGGGTGTAGCCGTCGCCTTTGAGTTCAGAGAAGGTGCTGTTGGGTTTTACGTCCTTGAAGGTGACAGCGCTCTGCGCCAGCAGCGTGGGCGGCTGGAGCACGAGAAGCGCTAGAGAAAAACCAAGCGCGACGGGAGTAAGTGCGCGAGCGGAGAAACGGTACGATGGCATATTCATCCTCATATATATGACAAGAAGATTGTAAGCCAGCGCACAGCCGGGCCTGCCGGAAAAGATATTCTGTGATCCGCCTCAGGCCGCGCCGCCACACTGTATGATTCCTGGATACGCGTTCTTGTGCCCTGACCATGTTGACGATGCAAAGGTTTCTGAAACTGTTATTGAATGATGCCGCGGACAATCTGCGCGGGCGGATCATTGCCATTTATTGCCTGCTGCTGGTGTTCAACGTGGGCGCATGGCTGTGGGCGTTCATTGCGTTTCGTCATTATCCTGTGCTGCTTGGGACGGCGCTGCTGGCATACAGTTTCGGCCTGCGCCACGCCGTGGACGCTGACCACATTGCCGCCATCGATAATGTAACGCGGAAGCTGATGCAGGAAAGGAAGCGTCCGGTGGCCGTGGGGCTCATGTTTTCGCTGGGGCATTCCACCATCGTGGTGCTGGGGTCGGCGGCCATTGCGGGAACGGCGCTGGCGCTGCAACTCCGTATGGACGCGGTGCGCAGCATTGGCGGCGTGATCGGCACGCTGGTCTCTGCGTTTTTTCTGCTGGCCATTGCAATTGTGAACGCGATTATTCTGCGGGCGATCTATCGGGTGTTTGCGCGCGTGCGCCGCGGCGAACCATACGTGGAAGAAGACTTTGACCTGCTGCTGGGCAATCGAGGATTTCTTTCGCGGCTGTTCCGTCCCATGTTTGCCATGATCACGCGGAGTTGGCACATGTATCCGCTGGGCATTTTGTTTGGGCTGGGATTTGATACAGCCACTGAGATCGGCGTGCTGGGCATCTCGGCGGCGGAAGCTTCGCGCGGCCTGTCGTTTGCGGCGATCCTGGTTTTCCCCACGCTCTTTGCCGCAGGCATGTCGCTGGTAGACAGCACTGACAATATTCTTATGCTGGGCGCTTACGGATGGGCCTACACCAAGCCGGTGCGCAAGCTTTACTACAACATGACCATTACCAGCGTGTCAGTGATTGTGGCGGTGGTGATTGGCGGCATTGAGTCGCTGGGGCTCCTCTCCGGGCATTTCCGTTTTCAAGGCCGCTTCTGGGACGGAGTCGCGCGCCTCAATGGCGACTTTGGCACCCTCGGCTATTTCATCATCGGGTTATTTGTGATGAGCTGGATCGTCTCCGTCGCAATCTATAAATGGCGGCGTTTTGACGATCTTGAAGCGAATGGGTGATGCGATGAAAAGCACATGGATGGTCGTATCTTCATTTATTGCTAACCATTCTTGCTGTTATCTTTTTTGCCAGTCCCGTACATTCCACAAGTGGCAGCCAGCGAGCGCTGACATTTGAGCAGAGCGTAATTCCGGTTGGGAGAGCGCCGGGCTCTATCGCGATTGCGGATGTGAATCGCGACGGCAATCCTGACATCATTGTTGCGAATACCGCGGATGCAACCGTGAGTGTTCTTCTGGGTAATGGCAAAGGCCACTTCACGCCTGCGGCGGGCTCGCCGTTTCCGTGCGGCAAATCGCCCAATGACATCGCCGTGGCAGACATGAACCACGATGGCAATCCTGATCTGGTTATCGCGAACACCGAAACGCCATATATCACTATTCTGCTGGGTGATGGTAAGGGCGCATTCAAGCCCTCACCACGCTCGCCCTTTGCCACGCAGTCGTATCCTCATGTTCATGGCGTGGCCGTGGCCGATTTTAACGGCGATGGCAAACTTGATGTGGTAACCGACAGCTGGGGCCGCAATCAAATACTCATACTGCTGGGCGACGGCGCAGGAAATCTCGTTCTTCCGGGCAAGCTTTTCAACACCGGCAAGCGCCCATATGAGCGGCTAAGCACCGCGGATTTCAACAAAGACGGCAAGCCGGACATTGTGACCACCGATCTTGATATCAATGCGGTTTCCATTCTGCTGGGCGATGGCAAAGGTGAACTGCGCGACGCACCAGGTTCTCCATTTCCCGCCGGCAATGCACCATGGGCTGTAGCCATTGACGACATGAACCATGATGGCAACGCCGATCTGATCGTGCTGCCCTATGAGCGCGACGTCACGGACCCAAAGCAAGTCGGCGTCACAGTATTGCTGGGCGACGGTAAAGGTGAATTCGCAAAAATGAGCGGCTCTCCTTTTTCTCTGGCTGGCTGCAGCGGCCCAGACCGCGTTGCCACCGGCGACTTTAACGGAGACGGCTTCCGCGACATCGCAGTTTCATGCGCGCAAAACAATAAGCTCATGCTGTATATGGGCTCCAGGGAAGGTACGTTTCAGATTTCCACGCAAGAGGTAAAGACTGGCTGGTCAGGGCTGGCGGTGGCTGACCTGAATCATGATGGCAAAGATGACATTGTGGTTTCTAACAGTACGCCAGACGCCGATAGCCATCCAACAGTGGGGACGGTTACGATCTTCTTTGGTAGATAAGAAAAATATTTTTGAGTACCCGCCCAGCGTTGGCGATTGGCTCTTCAGGTCGTGTTACACTCGCGCACGGGAGAGCGTGCATGTCCCTGCTGCAAGACGTTTCCTATACTCTTAGCTCACTCCGCAAAGCGCCCGGCTTCTCTTTTGTTGTGATCGTTACGCTCGCACTGGGCATTGGCGCAAATACAGCCGTCTTCAGCATGATTGATGTTATGCTGCTTCGACCACTGCCTTATCCAGACTCAGGCCATCTGGTTCAACTCTTTGAAACCTCAACGCCGAATGATTCTGCGACTCCAGACTCAGTCGCGCCCGGAATTTTTGTTGAGTGGAGCGAGTAAAACCGGGCTTTCACCAACATGGCCGCGTCAGAAGGCTTTCATTACGTTCTTAGCGGGAATGGCAGCCCAGAGCTGGTTTGGGGTGGAGCGGCTTCAGCCGAGTGGTTCAGGGTATTGGGGGTGCGGCCTGAACTGGGGCGGGATTTTCTGCCGGAAGAAGATCGCGCGAGCGCGGCACCCACGGTCTTGCTGAGTGACAGATTATGGCGGCGCAGATACCAGGCAGATGCCGGGATTGTGGGAAAGGCCATACGCATTAACAGTGAGTCATTTACCGTTGTCGGCGTGATGCCGCCAAGAGCCGATTATCTGGAGACAAATCAGCTTTGGATCCCACTGCGGAAGCAGGTCCGTCCGGACCGCATGTTGTCGTACGAGTCGCGATATTTAAATGTGGTGGCGCGCATCAAACCAGGTCTGAGCCGGGAGCAGGCCATTGAAGACCTGAGTCGCATCTCCGGCGGCATAAAAAAGGCCCACCCATCGGGCGCCATCTGCGGAGCTGCCACAATCGAGTCTTTACAGCATTCCTTGAATAGCGACATGCGTAGCATGCTGATGGTTTCTTTTGCCACCGTTGCTCTGGTGCTGCTGGTGGCGTGCGCCAATGTGACCAATCTTATGCTGCTGCGCATTACCGGCAGGACACGTGAACTGGCCATACGAATGGCGCTGGGCGCGAAACCAAGAGCGCTGATTCGGCAACTGGTGGTGGAAGGCATTTGCCTGGGCGCTGCTGCGGGCGCGCTAGGCCTGGCCGTGGGCGGGGCAGGCAAGAAGCTGCTGCTCTGGCAAATGGAGTGGCAGTCGCCTGAGCTGAGCGCCGCAAATCTCAGCTTGCCGGTACTGCTCTTTACGTTTGGCGTGTCGATTCTTGCGGGCGTTGTATTTGCGCTGGTGCCGGCCATGACGGTGGTCCGCGCGGAGATGCATGACCTGCTGCGCCGCGCTTCTTCCACAACCACCGTGGACGTAAAAGGCCGCAGGCTGCGGCAGAGTTTTGTGATCGCCGAGATCGCCTGCTCCATGGTGCTGCTGGCCGGTACTGGATTGCTGATGCGCAGCCTGCAATCTCTGCAGCATGTTTCACTGGGATTTAAGACTGAGAATCGCATTGTTGTGCCGCTCTCACTGCCGCGCACTAAATATCAGAGCGACGCAGATCTGGTGAAGTTCTATCAACAGGTGGTGGAGAAAGTGCGTGTGTTGCCGGGGGTGATGGATGCCACGTTTACTTCTTATCTTCCGCTGGGCGGACACCTTCCGGGAAGCTTTCAAATTGTAAAGACTGGCGAGTCTTCTGATGAGTTCAATCCAGCTGTGCTGCGTCTGGCGGATTCACATACGCTGAGCGCTCTGGCCATTCCGATGCTGCACGGTCGCTTTCTGGAGGACTCTGATTATGGCGAGTCTGAGCCTGTATGCGTGATCAGCAAGGCACTGGCGCAAAAATACTGGCCGAATGAAGACCCGCTGGGCAAGCTACTGGTGCTGTCGCGTGCTGACGTGCAAGGCGAAAAAAAGCCGCGCCGGGTGGTGGGCGTAACCAGCGACGTGCGCGACACTATTAATGAAGAGCCGCAACCATCCATTTATGTTCCTTACGCCCAAGTCACATTTTTTAATATGACGTTGTTGGTCCACACGCATGATTCTGCCGCGGCCGTGCGTAAATCAGTGAGCGCGGTCTTGCAGTCAGTGGACCCCGACCAGCCGATCCATGACGTAAGTGTTTTTGATGATTTTCTGCCAAATGCGCTGGCAGACTGGCGCGTAGCCATTACCCTGCTTGGAGGTCTGGCGGGCATCGCCGTGCTGCTCACGACGCTGGGCGTTTTTGCCGTGATCGCCTATATGGTGCGTGAGAAGTCGCGGGAGATTGGAATCCGAATTGCCGTGGGCGCAACGCCCGGTAATATTCGCGGACTGGTTTTAGGGCAGACCTTGCGGCTCGCTATCCTTGGGGCAGGGTTTGGCCTGGCGCTGGCCGCCGTGTGCGCACGATTATTGGGGAGCCTGATCTATGGCGTTCAGCCCACGGACCCGCTTACTTTGATTATCGTGACTGCGGTGCTCGCGGCGCTGGCCTTGCTGGCTAGTTATATTCCAGCGCGAAGGGCCATGCGTATTGATCCGATCCAGATATTGCGGTCGGAGTAATAGAGAGTAATGTCGCTCCAGAATCAGCACGCATCCTCCCGTCCCATTTTGGGATTTAAATATTTCTTATTTACCCTGCGTTCACCTCTGCCAGTCTGTGTCACGGCTAACATGGCCTCCTCATTTCAAGAGCAAGTCAGTTAGGAGCAAGACCATGAACGCACGCAAGATGCATTTATCAGTTTTAGTTGTTGTTCTGGTGAGCATGGCGCTTTCCAGCTTTTCAGCCCGCGCCCAGGCGCCCGCTTTTACTTTTACGCAGCTTGACGTTCCCGGCAGCGCGTCCACGGAAGCCGACGGCATTAACGCGCAGCTTGAGATTATTGGGTTCTTTGTGGACAGCGCCGGCAAACAACACGGATTTCTGCACCAGCGCGGATCATTTACCCAACTTGATTTTCCCGGCGCGGCCACCACGCGCACGGTTTCGATTAATGACGCCAGCGTCATTACCGGCTCGTTCACTGACGCCACGGGAGCTTCCCACGGACTGGTTGGACGTGTGGGCGCTTTCACGCGCTTTGATTTTCCCGGCGCTACTTCCACGCTGGGGCTGAGCATCAATAATACGGGTGAAATCGCCGGCCTGTTCAATGACGCAGGCGGAGAGACGCACGCCTTCACCAAACGCGGCAACACCTTCACGCAGTTTGGTTTTCCCGGCGGACACAACACGATTGCCTTCAGCATTAATGACCGCGATGACGTGGTGGGCGTGTTCACCAACGCCGCTGGCGTTTCTCATGCGTTTATTAGGCAGCGCGGTATCTTTACCCAGTTTGATCCTCCGGGCGCCGCGAACTCGGTGGCCTTCGGTATCAATGTCCTGGGATTTATTGTGGGCAGCTTTACCGACGCAGCCGGCGCGGGGCATGGGTTCTTTGACAAGGCAGGCCACTTCACGCAGGTGAACTTCCCCGGCGCGGCTTCAACAGATGCTGACGGCATCAACGTTGAGGGTGTGATTGTCGGCGATTTTTTTGATAACGCCGGAGTCGAGCACGGGTTTATCGCGCTGCACTGATCTAACAAACCACGGATTGGGATTTGGAAACGATTCCCAATCCGTTGTGTTTGTTGCCTCTGATTTACGAGCGATGGCCACGCACCGAGAAAAATCCACCACTGAGACACTGAGGTACGGAGAAAGGCAAAAAGCCAAGTCAGAAAAAGCCTTCCCGTCCCCACAAACTCCCCAAACGGGCTGGTTACTTACGAACCTGATTCTCCCGCACTAGATTAAGGTGATTACGCTAGCTAATGCGCTGGAGCGCGCCAACTGGGGGAGATTGCGTGTGTTGCTATCCGCTTTTTCCCTTATGTACGTTACTGATCTCCCGTAAGTGCATGAACCTTAGAGGGTGAACGGCTAATTGACAATTTCTGTCACCCGGCCCACAATCGGGCTACTCAAGTTTTTTCCACGAGCCCAGCGGCTGTCCCCCCGGCCACTTCAGCATGGTGTGCTTGAGTCATTTCACTCCAGGATCTGTTCGAATTTATGTCGCAAAGGTTAGGCGATCTTCTCGTTAGAGAGAAGATCATTACACCGGACCAACTCGATAAGGCGCTGAAAGCACAGCGCGACTCAGGCCCGAATTCGCGCCTGGGATCCACGCTGGTGCACCTCGGATTTGTGAGCGATGAAGAGGTCACGAATTTTCTCTCGCGGCAATACGGCGTGCCCGCCATCAACCTGCAATATTTTGAAATTGATTCATCCGTCGTCAAGTTGATTCCGGAAGAGACGGCCAAGCGCTACCAGATTCTTCCGTTGAGCAGGGTAGGCGCGTCGCTGACGATTGCCATGGTCGATCCAACGAACGTCTTCGCCATGGACGACATTAAGTTTATGACCGGCTTCAATATTGAGCCGGTGGTCGCGTCTGAGTCCGCGATTATGGAGGCGATTGAGAAAGCCTATGGCGGATCGCACCAGGAAGAAAATGTTGACCAGTTGC
>DASZMF010000719.1:0-3580 GCA_035552035.1 Candidatus Angelobacter sp. | reverse complement strand
GGTTCAGGATCATGGCAAAACCGTATTGCGCTTTGGGATCCTGCGCGGACATCTGCGCGGCTGCGCCTTCAGCGGTGGACATCTGTTTGAACGTCTCTGGCCGGACAAGGTTTTTGCTCTTGATGGCGCGCCAGAGCTGTAGCAGGTCGCCCACGGTGCTGCAGAAGCGCAGGTCAGAGTTATATGCCATGCCGTTTTCGCGGGCTTCAACATATTTCGTCTCCGCGCCTGCGTTGATTTTGCGATACGCATGGCTCAGGCCGCGGGTGAGCGTGAAATCGTCACAATACGTGGTGGACTTTACGCCGGCTGGCTTGAAGATATTTTCCTGCACATAGTCAGGGAAGCTCTGGCCGGTGACGCGCTCCACAATGGTGACCAGCAACTGAAAGCCGGAGATGGACCAGTCCCATTTTTTGCCCGGCTCGTTGACCCAGTTTTTGTTGGCGTACAGCGCCATTACTTCGTCCAGCGCTTTGGGCTGGCGGCTGGTGGCTTCAATGGGATCGCCCAGATAGTGGTAGTCCACAATGCCGGAAGTATGGTTGAGCAGCTGGCGGATGGTTACATGATGGCCCTGCAGCGGAAATTCTGGAATGTACTTGGAGATGTCATCATCCAGCGACAGCTTGCCGCGCTCCACCTGCTGCATTACGGCAATGCCGGTGAAGGGAAGCATAGGCCCAACAATGTGATAGACCGTCTCAGCCTTGGCCGGCACGTCAAGCTGGAGATCAGCCAGTCCGTATCCCTGATGGAGAACGATCTGGTCGCCACGCGCCACCAGCACGGAAGCTCCAACGACGTGCTCCTGCGCGATCACTTTTTTGACGATCGCATCAAGATCCGGCGCTGAGTTTGCAGATTGCAAGGCATTGGCTCCGGCGGAGCAGAGAAGTGAAACAGCTAACGTAAGAATGGCTGACTTTTGGATGGCTGGCATGCGCATGGCTAGCGATTATAGCCGCGCTCGCCCGATTCTTTGCTGCATGGAGTAAAATCAGCCTCGCATGAACTCATTTGACGCATTGCTGGTATTCTCTTTTGGTGGTCCGGAGAAAAAGGAAGATGTGCTTCCTTTTCTTGAAAACGTTTTGCGCGGCCGCGGCGTCCCTCGCGAACGCATGCTGGAAGTGGCCGAGCACTATTACCATTTTGACGGACGCAGCCCCATCAACGACCAGAACAAAGCGCTGATCGCCGCGCTGGAGCAGGAGTTCAAGAGCCATGGCGAGAAGATGCCGATTTACTGGGGCAATCGCAACTGGTATCCGCTGCTGCCAGATACGCTCAAGCAGATGCAGGCCGATGGCGTGCGTCGCGCCGCAGCGTTTGTGACTTCAGCCTTTGGATCGTACTCAGGTTGCCGACAGTATCGTGAAGACATTGCCCGCGCACAGCAGGAGACAGGCACAGAAGCGATGGTGATCGAGAAGCTGAACAACTTCTGGAATCGCGACGAATTCATTGCTGCCATGACTGAACGCGTACAATCCGCAATGGCCGAAGTGCCGAACGCTGAACAGCTCATCTTCACCGCGCACAGTATTCCCATGACCATGGCCGATGCATCGCCGTATGTCCGCCAGTTGAAAGAAGCCAGCGCGCGCGTGGCTGCTGCCTGCGGCATGAGCAACTGGACGCTGGTTTACCAGAGCCGCAGCGGACCGCCAACGCAACCCTGGCTTGCGCCCGATATCTGCGAGCATCTGCGCGCACAGCATGCAGCCGGCATGCAGCGAGTGATTGTCTGCCCCATCGGCTTCATGTCTGACCACATGGAAGTTTTGTACGACCTGGATACCGAAGCGCGCGACCTATGCACCGAAATTGGATTGAAGATGGCCCGCGCCGGCACAGCTGGAGCGCATCCGAAAGTAATCGGGATGATTCGCGACATGGTTCTCAACGCGCAGACGTCGCCGGTGCTGGCGCATTGCGAAGCCGGATGCTGTCCCACGCCACAGCGGCCAAAAGCTTAAACGCCGTCAACGTACGGATGGAAGCTAGAGTTCTTTGACAACAGAATAGTTTGCGAGCTAACTCATCGCGGGCTGGGTTCACCGCTGGCAAGCCGGCATTAGGCGGTCTTAAAGCTATCGGCCAGCGCTTCTTCGCAAGTATGTTCAATGATTGAACGGTAGTGTTCGCCCAGGAAGACGCGCAATCGCGCCGTGTCCATGGTGCTGGAGCCAAGAAGATACGGCAGCGCTTCCGGCGGAATATCGGAGACGCCAATGTCCCATAGGAAACGCAGTGCCTGTTTGCAGATGGCTTTCGCAGGCACACGCTGAACTTCAATGCCCGCAATATCAATGCAGCGGCGCAGTTCCAGCGGATCGCCACGCCCGGCAACATTGAGAATATTGAGTTTTTCATCAATAGTTGTCCGGCGCAGAATGTGCGCAATCAGCCGCGCTACGTCATCAATGTGTACAAACTGAAATTTGTGCTCCAGATAATTACCGCGCGAGGGCAGCCACAATGGCAGCCGCTTGCCCTGGCGACGAAGCCGTTCGGCCAGGCGTCCTTTGCCGCCGGGAATGCCGCGCAACACGCCCAGTTGGTAGTTTTGCACGGTTGCACCAGCATAAATATGCGGACGCAAAATGTATGTCTTGCACTTCATGCCTTTGGTTCGTTCCTGCACCGTGCGGTCAGCTTCCTGCTGGTGCAGCGCATACGGCAGGCTTTGCGCGTTCAGCGGAGCGTCTTCTGTTACGGGCTTGGTCAGTTCCGGGCCATACACCAGCGCGCTGCTGGGGAAGATAAATTTATCAATGCCGCCCAGCATCCGGTTATGCTCGGCAATGGCTTCTGTAACGCGGCTGGTGCCAGCAACGTTCATCTGCCACATGCGTTTTTTGTCGATCACGCCGGTGCGCAGCGGGTCCAGCACAAACGCCAGATGCACCACTGCTTCAGGCCGGTAAGCGCGCATGAGTTCCAGCAGTTGATCGCAGGAGCGTTCTTCCGCCATCTCAATTTTTTCAAACCGAGCCATGGCCGTTGAGTTTTCCGGCTCGCGGATATCCGTTCCAATCACCTGGAAATCCGGCAGTTGCTTAAGCAGACGAAGGCCCAGATTTCCTGAAACTCCGGTGATCAGCACTGTCGGTTTTTGCGGCATGTTATTTCGGTTGAATGAAGTTTCTAGCTGGATATGCCGGGGCTGTAGATTGGGCTGCGGTTGCGGCAGCCGTTACAAGAATCACAAGACTTTGCATCATCCTGAAAATCGAACCTTCCTGATCCAACCAGCAAGCAAGGGGAATAGAGCAATCGTAACATAAAGATTTATTCCCAAAGGCAGCCCGGTGCTGCTCTATCGTGCTTAGTCTTTCGGGTAAAGCAGCGGGTACTTTTTTATGCCTTACACCCGCCATTTTGGGCTCTATTTGGGCGGAGCCGTTTGTCCCGGCTGCGTTGCAGCGGGCGTTGCCGCGCCGGCAGGGCCAAAATATTTTTCTTCCAGTGTGGTGTGTACTGGCGCTTTCAATTCTTTAATCTTTTCGTCCATCTTGCTGCGCACCATGTCACGCAATACTTCTTCTTTCACGGTTTCCAGCGGCGCTGGCGC
>DASZMF010000718.1:0-1619 GCA_035552035.1 Candidatus Angelobacter sp. | reverse complement strand
ATTCTTCTTGGGCAGCATCACATCCAGGACAATCAGGTCGTAAGCGCCATCGGTGGCTTTGCGCAAACCTTCCTCGCCATCGGGAGAGGTATCAAGCGCATAGCCTTCTGCCTTGAGACGGTCAGTGAGTGTCATCCGCAGGTCTTCTTCGTCTTCCACAAGTAAAATGCGTTCTGTCATGAAGAAAATCCTGGCTCTGCGTCCGCGGGCTTATTGGTTGCACTCTGTGTCTCTTCCAGCTTTCGGTCTTCAGCCGCTGGAAGATGGATGATAAATGAACTTCCCTTGCCTAGCTCGCTGCGGGCAGTAAGCCGTCCGCCCATGGCTTCAACAATCGTCCGGGCCAATGGCAATCCCAAACCAGTGCCGTGAATGCCCGATTCATTCACCGCCGGACTGCGGTAGAACGGCTCGAAAACGTGTTTCATCTCTTCTTTGCTGATGCCGATGCCCCGGTCTTCGACTACCAATTCAATATCGCCAGCGCGCCCTTTTTCTTTGGCTGACGCGGCTGCAACCCGCAACCAGCGATTCTCTCCGCCATACTTTACTGCGTTGGTGATGAGATTTTGCAGGCTTCGCACCAGGGCGGTGAAATCAGCATTCACGGGAGGCAATCCGGCTTCAACCTGGCGCTCTACAGTGAATCCTGCTGCGGACACTGTGGCACTGGTGCCTTCCAGTGCAGCATCAACTACTTCAGAAATGTTCACCAGCCCGTGTCCATAGTACCGCTCAGACTTCTGCGAAGCGGCGAACAACAGGACTTGCTCCACCAGCTGCGTGAGTTGACGGGTCTGTTTCACAATTAGATTTCCATAGCGAACAAGCTGCTGTTTGTCTTCCACTACACCGTGAGCAATGTTCTCTCCCGCAGAAGAGATCACTGCCAGAGGCGTCCGCAATTCGTGTGAGATACCGGCCACAAAATCCATTTGCAGCCTGGCCAGTCTGCGAGCGCGCTGGCTGGCCATCAGAATCAATCCCATGGTGAAGGCCAGTACACCCAGAACGCCAAAGCTCGCCATCAGATTGCGGCGGCGCAGTCCGCTAACAGCGGCTTCCACTGATCCGCTTTTATGCTTGGCGGTAATCTGCCAGGTGCCGCGACTGTCAGCGTAATGAAATGGCTCAAACCTTGGCAGCCGCTCCAATCCGGCACGCCGGTCTTCTGGCTGCGGTGAGCGATCACCTTGCATGGCGCGCAGGGGGCCGGCGAAAAACTCAAGCCCTGAATCCTGCGGGCCACCGCGACCATACGGAGGTCCGATAAGATTCAACATTGCATCTACGACCAAAGCTGTATCGTCACCAAAACCTGAATCTGAAGAATACAGGGCGTGCCCATCTGTGCCGACACCGCGAACCGCCACGTGATATTCCATTCCCGAAGTGCTGCTGAAATATTTCTGCGACAACTCTGGAAAGATTTCCTTGGCCAAAACATTTGGATTTAGCTGAATGATCAGCCAGGTAATTTCCGGAGAAGTGTTGACTTGAGGCCCTTGCTTTCGCACCGGATAAACAAGCGCTGGCACCGATTGATCGATGACCCAGGGAATCATTGCGTCGGCCAGGCGCGCGTGCATTCCGCCCATGCCACGGGCATCTCTATGTCG
>DASZMF010000717.1:0-3069 GCA_035552035.1 Candidatus Angelobacter sp. | reverse complement strand
CAGTTGGTGGCCGCACAGCACGACCCCGCATCGCCGTATTTTCATCAGTGGCTCACGCCAGAAGATTTTGGCCAGCGTTTTGGCGTTGCTGAAGCTGATTTGCAAACCGTGGTGCGCTGGCTGGAAAGCCACGGCATGCAGGTGGAAGAAATCACCAACGGACGCCGGCTGATTCTCTTCAGCGGCACCGCCGGACAGGTAGCGCAGGCCTTCCATACACAGATTCGCCAGTATCAGGTCAACGGTGAAATACATTTTGCCAACTCCAGTGATCCGCAGATTCCCAAGGCGCTTGCTCCAGTCATTGTTGGGCCCGTGTCATTGCATGATTTTCAATCAGCCAGCACGCATGCCAGCCTGGGCGCGCCGGCCCCCAATTACACCGGCGGCAGCAGCCACTATCTTGCGCCGGCTGATCTCGCCACCATCTATGACGTAACGCCGTTGTACTCCGCCGGCCTTGATGGCAGCGGACAATCCATTGCAATCGTTGGGCGCACCAATATTCATCTTTCTGACGTACATTCTTTCCGCAGCATGTTCGGCCTGCCGGCAAATGATCCGCAGATCATCATCAACGGCGCTGATCCGGGCGTGGTGAGCACGGGTGAAGAAACCGAAGCCATCCTGGACGTGGAGTGGTCCGGCGCAGTGGCAAAAAATGCGACGATCAAATTTGTAGTCTCTCCTTCCACCAGCACTGACGGCGTAAGCCTTTCAGCGCAATACATTGTGAACCACAACATTGCTCCCGTAATGAGCACCAGCTTTGGCCTGTGTGAAGCCTATGAAGGCACGTCAGGCAATGCGTTCTTTAACAGCTTGTGGCAGCAGGCCGCGGCTGAAGGCATTACGGCATTTATTTCTTCCGGTGACAGTGGCGCCGCGGGATGCGATGGCGGCAACTCTTCCAGCGGACACGCAACCGGCGTGAACGGCTTGTGCTCTTCTCCTTACAGCGTGTGCGTGGGCGGCACGCAATTTAGTGACACAGCAAACCCAAGTCTTTACTGGCGCAGTGCCAACGCGTCCGGCTCGCAAGCTTCAGCCATCAGCTACGTTCCAGAAGTGGTGTGGAATGAAAGCGCAGGCGGAGGCCTCTGGTCCGGCGGCGGCGGCGCAAGCATTGTTTATTCCAAACCTTCATGGCAAACCGGCCCTGGAGTCCCCGCCGACGGCAAGCGTGACGTCCCTGATGTTTCACTCGCAGCCGCGGTGCATGACGGATATCTCATTTACATCAATGGCAGCCTCCAACTGGTCGGCGGTACGTCGGCGGCTTCTCCTTCCTTTGCGGGATTGATGTCACTGGTCGTGCAAAATGCAGGCGCGCGCCAGGGCAATGCGAATCCGGCGTTTTATTCACTGGCATCCTTGCAGCAACTTGCCGGTGGCGCAGCCGTTTTCCATGACATTACCGGCGGCAGCAACACGGTGCCGGGAGTCACAGGCTTCACCGCAACCACAGGTTATGACCGCGCCAGCGGACTTGGTTCCGTGGACGCAAATATTATGGTCCACCACTGGAGCGATTCAGGCAGTCCGACGCCCACGTTCCAGGTTGCAGCTTCTTCCAGTTCAGTCTCCGTGCCTACTGGCGGCACGGCCAACATAAACATCACCACTTCAGTTAGCGGAGGCTTTAGCGGATCAGTAACGCTTGCCGCTGGCGGACTGCCAACAGGCGTTACCGGTACCTTTACCTCAACCACCGTGGCTGCGCCGGGTTCAGGGACAATCGCACTGAAACTCACGGCGTCCACAAAAGCTGTGGCCGGCTCTTACAGTGCTTATGTAGGCGCAACCAGCGCGGGCATCACAAAATATACGTCGTTCACGCTCACCGTGTTACCGGCGCCCAGCTACACTTTTACCGCGTCACAGAGCGCAATTATCATCTCACCAGGCAGCAATGGCAGCGTGAGCCTAGCCGCAGTCGGCAACAGCACATTCGCTTCAGCCGTGGCACTCTCCGTGGACTCACTGCCTGACGGCATGTCCGCCAGCTTCTCGCCTTCCAGCATCGCGTCACCAGGTTCAGGTAATTCAACGCTTACGCTCTATGCCTCAGCCAGTACCACGCCGCATGTTTATTCCATCAGGATTAACGCACTCGGCCAGTCCATTGCCCATTCCGTTACTCTTTCCGTCAACGTTCCGGGCTTCACGCTCACGCGCAATGTAAGCAGCGTTTCCGTGAGCATGGGTGGAACGGGATCCGTAACGGCCACTTCTGCTCCGCTTACCGGCTTTAACTCCAGCGTTTCTTTCTGGGTGAGCGGATTGCCTTCAGGCGTTACCGCAACCTACTCACAATGGAACATTGCCGCGCCCGGCGCGGGCAACTGCGTTGTAACTCTGCATGCGGCTTCCAACACCGTTCCGGGCGTTTATTCCTTGACCTTAAATGCCCAGGGCGGCGGAGTAACAAAAAGCACGCCGCTCACGCTCGATGTCCCCAGCTTTACCCTGGATGACGCGGGCATCAGCAGCTTCGCCTTGGCCCAAAGCGGGACCACCAATGTCCGCTTAAACGTGCGGGCCGTTGGCGGATTCACTTCCGCTGTTTCGCTTTCAGTCTCAGGCGTGCCCTCGGGCGTTACCGCGACTCTTACGCCGGCTAGCGTGACCGGAAGCGGCAGCATCACTCTGAAGCTGGTGGCGGCTGCAAACGCTACGGTCGCAGGATCAACCATTACCGTTACGGCAACAGGTGGCGGCATTACACAAACAGTAAGGTTCACGCTGAATGTGACCAAACACTAAAACAAATCAAAGCAGATTTGGTTGTGCATGCATTTCTTGCGGGATGCGCAGGCTGATTCGTCAGCTTGCGTGTCCCATTTTTAATTTCTTGGTTTTACTTTTTTGGCGTGACCCGCAAGATCCCCTCCAGATCGTCCGGATGAATCGCGTGCAGCATCGCATCTTCCCGGTCAATATGGCCCTGCGCCATCAGGTTGGCCAGACTTTCTTCCAGGCTGAAAGATCCCACTTTCTTCGTCATCGTAATTTCCTGGTGCAGATGGTGAATCGCATTCTTGCGGATATGCTGGCGCGCGCCATATC
>DASZMF010000716.1:0-2058 GCA_035552035.1 Candidatus Angelobacter sp. | reverse complement strand
CCAATCGTTTTATCACCTAGCAACGTGCCCGGAGGCACCCACGGCGCAAACATGCCGAGCCGTACATTTGGGGCTCCGCAAACCACCGAAACGATCTTTCCGTGACCTACATTGATACGGACCGCTTTATTCTTGCCTTTGGGCAGAGGCTCAACCGAGACAACACGTGCCGCCATCACGGATGCAAAGTGCAGACCCGTAGGTTCAATGCCTTCGCATTCGGCCGTCTTCATGGTGATAAGGCGCTGCAAATCGGCTGGCTCGGTAGCGAGCCCTGGAACTAATTCACGCAGCCATTGATAGGAGAACTTCAAATCGCGTACCTTTGCACCGGAAAATTAAAACTGCGACAAGAAGCGCAAATCGCCGCCTTGCAACTGGCGAATATCGTCAATGCCATAGCGCATCATGGCCAGCCGCGTAAGCCCTAAGCCAAACGCGAAGCCGCCCCATTCCTCCGGGTCGATATTACTCATGCGCAGCACGTTGGGATGCACCAGGCCGCACGGTAACAACTCAACCCACCCGCTGTGCTTGCACACCGGGCAGCCCACTCCATCGCAAATCAGGCAGTGAATATCGAGTTCAAAGCCAGGTTCGACGAATGGAAAATAGCCAGGCCGCAACCGCACCGTAACGTCTCGTTTGAAAATGCCGCTCAGCAGCGTTTTCATAAAGTAAATCAGGTTGGCTACCGATACATTCCGGTCTATCATCATGCCTTCTACTTGATAGAAGGTGTGCTCGTGTGATGCGTCCACTTCTTCGTTACGGAAGACACGGCCTGGCGCAATCATGCGTAGCGGGGCGCCTAAAGCGCGCATGCCCCGCACCTGCACCGGAGACGTATGCGTACGCAAAAGCTGGCCGTTGGAAAGCCAAAAAGTGTCTTGCATGTCGCGCGCCGGATGAGCCGGTGGAATATTCAGCGCGTCAAAGTTATGCTCTTCGCTTTCCATTTCCGGCCCATCTAACACCGCGAACCCGAGCGATGTAAATAGATCTTCAATTTCAGTTTGAATCTGGGTAATCGGATGCAGGCTCCCTGGCCGAGTGCCTGGCGCCGGCAGCGTAACGTCTATCCACTCGTTAGCAAGGCGCTCTGTTAAGGCCGCTTGCTCAAATCGCTGTTGCTTCGCCTGGCATTCGCTCTCAAGATCTTGTTTGACGGAGTTCAACAGCTTGCCCAGACGCGAACGCTCTTCCGGAGTTAACTTCCCAAACTCTTTGCTGATTTGCGCCAGCGTGCCTTTCCGGCCCAACGCATCCACTCGCGCGGTTTCGAGTTCTTCTACTGAAGCTGCCGAAGCGAAGGCGGCAAGCGTCGTGCGGCGCAGTTCTTCCAGTCGCGATTCGAGCATTGCTATTGCAGCTTTGCTCCCAAGCCTTCGAGCAGCGCGGCGATTTCCTGATGTCCCTTTTGCAATGCCAGATCGAGCGGCGCTTGGTTGTTAGCGGCGCGGGCACCGGCCTCAGCCCCGTTGGCCAGCAAAACCTCTACCATCTCGCGGTCGCCGGACTGCGCGGCGGCGTGCAGTGCAGTCCATCCGCCCTCTTGCTTGGCATTCGCACTCGCGCCATTTTGCAAAAGTAACTCCACAAGCGCCGTCTTACCCCCTGCCGCGGCTGCGTGCAGCGGCGTATTCACCATGGCATTCGTGGACCGGCTATCCACTTGCGCGCCGTGATTAATCAACGCCTGGGCAAGGCCCCGATGTCCGAAAAAAGCAGCCAGATGCAGCGGCGTCCAGCCGTCACTGCTATGTGCTTCGAGTAGCGTGGAATCGCGTTCAATCTCAGCCAGCACCGGCTCCACTTGTCCGGCCACGCACAAATTGAACAAGTCCAATTTCGGATGTTGCGTCAACAAATAATCCGCAATGGCTTCTTGACGGTAATACTTGGCCAGCAGGAACGCGCCTTGACCCGCCGCGTTCGTAGCGTCCAACAATTCCGGCTCCGCCGTCAGCGCCCTTTGCACGCCCATTAGGTTGCCTTGCTTGACCAACTCTTGAAAAGCCTTCACATCCATTACAAAATCCTGTTCTAGGCCGCCGG
>DASZMF010000715.1:0-2236 GCA_035552035.1 Candidatus Angelobacter sp. | reverse complement strand
CAGCTGGCTTTTCAAGTCAACAAATCGTTGCACCTGCGGAATCAGTTGCGCCACGCCTAAATGCTCTTCAGAGTCGTAAGCCAGCGCCGTGATTTCAGAATGAATCTTACTTAGCGCCTCTTGGTCCATACTGAGCCCAGCTTGCAATTCCTGCAATCTGTCATTCAGTTTGCTTACCTCCTGCTCAGCGCTCTCTTGTTCAGACTGTATATTTTCGTGTTTGGCCCTGTGTTGTGAAAGCTCTTCGGCAAGCTCCTGGCCCTTCTCCAGTTGCTGAATCAATGCCTCCTGCGCGACTCCTTCCGCCGCCAGATCGGCGATCATTTTCTCTATCGCCTCTTTCTTTTCCTCTGTGATGTCCCCTGCAATCTGCGATTCAACTCTCTTTATCTCAGCATTCAGACTGTGTGATTTAGCATTTGCATTTTGCATCATCTGTTCATAGATTTTCAGACTTAGCAGGTCTTTCAACACTTTGCGCCGCTCATCCACATTGCCGCGCAAGAACTCATCAAACTTGCCTTGCGGAAGAATCACCGCCCGGGTAAATCCCTCAAAAGTTAACCCTATAATCTGTTCAATTTTTTTGTCCAGATCGCGTAGAGATGACGTCTCTGGCATCCACTTTCCATCTAGCGATTTCTTTTCCAACTGCCCTTTTGCAGTCGTGCCCCGCTTACGATAAACCTGATATACCTCGCTCCCGGCTTGAAATTCCAGCCGGACAGACATATTCGCGCATCCCTGGCTCACCAGTTCGTTTCCGGTCTTGCCCAGCCTCGGCGTTTTGCCAAAGAGCGCATATACGATAGCGTCCAGCAATGAGCTCTTGCCTGCTCCGGTTGGCCCGGTAATGGCAAACAAATCAAGCTCGGCGAAGTCCAATATTTGTTTTTGACGAAAGCTGGTAAAACCTTCCACCTCCAACCTAATTTGACGCACTTTGCGCCTCTCTTTCCAATAACTGAAAAGCCTCCATGATCTCTTCTGAAGGCTCTATTCCTCTTTCGTTTTTAAAGAAATCGGCAAAGTGCTCATGCGGCTTCTTTTGCTGAGAAAGTTCGGGCGCTTCCTGCTGCGTCTCTGCACACTCAATGGCCACCTTGAGCACATCCGGAAAAAGTTCCCGCAGTTGGTCAGCAATGCCGGGTATGTGCTTCTCCGTTTGCACCACCAGACTCAGAAAATCTTCTCCCGTAGTACCGGTACAGTTTTTTATTTCTTCCAGGTTTCCGCGCAGTTCACGCAGCTTTCTTCCCGCGGTTAATTCAATCGTCTCCACCTTCGCAGGCTTCCCAACTTTCACATCAACCATCACCACGCTTTTTTGCTGATCACGCTCGCCAAAATCCAGTTGCAAGGGCGAACCCGCATAACGGCAAATCGTTGGGCAAATAATTTCCTGCGGACGATGCAAATGTCCCAGCGCCACATACTGGGCTGTTGTTGGGAATCTTGCGGGAGCGATTGCATACGGCGCCGAGATATGAATAGGACGCTCGCTGCCGCTGGCTTCCGCGCCAAACGCAAAAAGATGGCCCACCAGAATGTTTACTGTGGAATCAGTAAAGCTTTGCGCCAGACAGTCACACATGGCAGCTACGTTGTCGGAGTAGGCCTTATACCATTCGTCTTCCGGCCCCATGAGTTGGCCGATATCAATCACCTTGTTGTCAGGAACCCAGGGCAGAACGGCGATGCGGGCTTTTTCATTTCTTACCTGTATGTCAATCACGCCGCCGGCTTCCGGCCTTTGGGGCTCAGCCCGCACAAATATGTTGAGCGGGGCCAGCATCTCGCGCAGTGCAGCCAGGCGCTTTGGATTATCGTGATTGCCGCCTGCCACAATCACCGGAATGCCCGCGCCAATCAGCTCCGCAAGCGCGCTGTATACCAGCCGCTCCGCATCGGGCGAGGGAGCAAAGTTTTCAAATATGTCGCCGGCAATCGCTACCACGTCGGCTTTTTCTTTACGCGCAATGCCGATGATCTCCGCGTACACCTTCTCCTGCTCAGCCGCTCGCGAACGGTTCCACAAAGTCTTGCCGGCATGCCAATCCGCTGTATGTAGAATTCTCATTTACGCACCAAATTTTTCGAACGGATCGCTGGCCGCTCTTGCTTGTTTTGCTTCCGCGGGCCGCGTCGCCCAGGCTGGAAATGGAAACTGCACTAGCAGTGGGATAGGAATTTCCGGCTGTGACACAATCACGGTTCCAGGTTTCAGGATCCCTGC
>DASZMF010000714.1:0-5993 GCA_035552035.1 Candidatus Angelobacter sp. | reverse complement strand
ATCTCCCAGCGGAAGAACTCCTGGCCAATGTCGTAAATATCCGCGAGCTCAATCTCGATCACCGGATGGCCGGCTTTTCTCAGGACGTCGAGCTTCTGTTTCTGCGCAGTATCTGGCTCGCTGGCCAGTCGCAGATGCGCAAATACGCGATCATTGCCGTAGACTTCCGGCGCTCCCAGGGCCTCGCGATCAATGGGAATCAATCCTTTACCGATTTTGCCAGTGCTCTCAGCAATTAATTGTTCGAGCCAAGCTCCCACATCGTGGATTCCCGGCGAAGTAACAATGGTGACTTTGTTGCGGCCAAGATTTCCCAGCGTGCCTAAAATCGCGCCCAAAACCGTGCCAGGATTCTGGTCTGCTGGAACTTCCGGCCCGCAAGCCTGGACCATCTCTTCTGTGCGATCCAGAAATTTGCGAACGTCGAGCCCCATGACCGCAGCTGGCACAATGCCAAAGTTAGAGAGGGCAGAATAGCGTCCGCCAATGCTGGCCAGGCCAAAGAAAATCTTGCGGAAGTGGTCGCGCTCCGCCACCTGCTGCATCTTAGAGCCAGGATCAGTAATGGCGAGGAAGTGCTCTCCAACTTTGTCTTTGCCAACAACTTTCTGAATTTCATCAAAAAAGTATTGCTTAAAAATGTTGGGTTCCAGTGTGCTGCCGGATTTGCTGGCCACAATGCAAAGCGTATGCGCCAGATCAATCTGGCCCTGGATCGCTTTGATCTGCGCCGGATCCGTGGAATCAAGAACGTGCAGCTCTGGATGGCCCTTCTGCTTGCCAAACGTGATTTTGAACACCTCCGGACACAGACTGGAGCCACCCATACCGAGCAGCAACGCGTGGGTGAAGCCGCCGTTTACGGCGTCAGCCGCGAGATCAGCAAATTGCTTTACTTGCGCCAGCTGTTCTTCCACAACACGCAGCCAGCCCAGCCATTTGCTTTCATCGTCAGCGGTCCAAAGTGAGGCGTCACCTTGCCACAGGCGCGCCATCTTGTTGCCCGCCTGCCAATCTTTGAGTGTTGCCTCCACCGCTTGCGTAAGCGGAGCAGTAAAGCTCCACCGTGGAGTCTGGGGCGTTGATGCAGGAACGATCGGTTTTGTGCTCACTGGGGCTTTTTCCTTTTGCTAATTCCGTTGGTTATCTCTTTTGTGCGACGGCGGCCAGCAGCTTGTCAAAAGCCTCGTCAAAGAGTTTGATTGCTTCTTCTAAAAGCTGGTCGGTAATTTTCTTCATGGAGATTCCGGCCTTCTCCAGGTCGGCCATGGTTTTGTCGGCTGCAGCTACGTCGGCATCCAGTGTGCGGCGGCAAATTCCATGATCGCGGAATGCGTCCATGGTTGCCGGCGGGATGGTGTTCACTGTGTCCGGTCCAATGAGTTCTTCAATATATAAAACGTCGCGGAATTTGGGATTCTTGGTGCTGGTGCTGGCCCAGAGCAGACGCTGTACCTGCGCTCCTTTTGCTGCGAGTGCTTGCCAGCGCGCGCCAGCAATCATTTGCTGATAGCTGTGATACGCCTGCTTGGCATTGGCGATTGCCACTTTGCCATGGAGTCCATTCAACACGCTGGTTTCGTCGGCATTGGTCGTGGTCTTCAGCTTGGCATCAATCGTGGAGTCAATCAGACTATCGATACGGGAGACAAAGAAGCTGGCCACGCTGGCGATTCCGCTGAGATCTTTGCCGGCTTTTTGCGCTGCTTCCAGGCCGTCCATATAGGCTTCAGCAACTTTTATGTAAGCGCTCTGGGCAAAAAGCAGCGTGATGTTGATATTGATGCCGTCGCTGATCAGCTGACGAACCGCGGGCGCGCCCTCGTCTGTCCCGGGGACTTTGATCATAATATTCGGACGGCCAACGGCTTTCCACAGACGCCGCGCTTCTTCAATTGTTTCCTGCGTGTTGCGTGCCAGCGTCGGAGAAACTTCAAGGCTTACATAGCCGTCTTTTTTGTTGGTGGACTTGTAAACGGGCAAAAGCTTATCAGCCGAGTCCTGAATATCGCGGATGGCAAGGCGCTCATACATGTCTCCGGTGCTCAACCCCTGCGTGCGAAGTTGCGCCAGAAAATCAGCGTAGTCAGTACTACCAGCGATTGCCTTTTCAAAAATAGAAGGATTCGAGGTAATGCCGCGAAGGCCGTCATTGTCGATCAGTTTTTGCAGGTCGCCGCTGGTGATCAGGTTGCGCCGGATGAAATCCAGCCAGACGGACTGCCCAAAGCTTTGCAATTCAACCAGTGGATTCTGCGCGCGTGTGGTGCTCTGTGTCTGCTTTTCCGTGGTGGTAACGGGATTCATGAAATCTTCTCCTTGGGCGATGGTGCGATAGGGGCCGATGCGCTGGATGTCGAAATACTTGGTGTAGAAGCAATGGAGTAGCGCTGCTCAATGTTATGCACTTTTGCCAGCCGCCGGCGATGGCGCTCTTCATTGGTAAAGCTTGCATTTAAGAAATTTGTACACAGGTCTTTGGCCAGTTCGTCGGCGACGACGCGTGAGCCTAGCACCAGGATATTCATGTCATCATGCTCTACGCCTTGATGAGCTGAATACGAATCATGGCAAACGGCCGCGCGGATACCCGGAATTTTATTGGCCGCTACAGAAGCTCCAACACCGCTTCCGCAGATCAAAATGCCGCGCTCTGATCCGCCTTGCAGCACTCCTCGAGCAACAGCTTCGGCATAATCAGGATAATCCACCGGCGCAGTGCTGTCAGTTCCCACGTCATTGATCTGATGACCGCTTTTCTGTAGATGGTCGATCAGTATCTTCTTGAGTGCAAAGCCGGCATGGTCAGAACCTATGGTGATCTTCATGTTCTCCTACAAGCCTACGCTAAATTGCGGACTCTTTGGAGCGCAGCCACTATTTTTTGAGAGATGCTGGAGTAAGTGGCAGGGTTCAACGGATAAAGAGGGCGAAATTAATAAGGAGCAAGAATTTAACAAAATGGCCCAACCAGATATGGTATGGGCCAGAAATAGACGAACAAGAACTGAAATTAGCTTACTGTTGCGTGTATTGCAGCACCACATCTAAAACGCGCCATTCACCATTCAATTGCGAAAGATGCATATAGTCGATCCATCGACCAGTTACCACTTTTACGCTGGCGGCATTTTTATAGACATCAAGCACTTCTATTTTTTGAATCCGGTCAGATTTCGGCACATTTTTTCCTGTGCCAGCACGAACTCCTTCCAACATGGATTGCACAGAGTCTTCTGTTATTTCAAGCTGTCCGTTTACGGTTCGCAAAGAGCGTTTATGAAATTCCGGGTGAAGCGTTCGCTGCATTCCGGCTACATCCGCCGTGTAATAAGAGTCCATATAGTTTTGGGCAACGGCTTTGATGGCGGCTGTTTGCTCAGTAGATGTGTTCCGGGCACCTGCCAGCGTGGCTAAAGTAAGTGCGGTTAATACAAATATAGTGATTCTTTTTCGCATAGATTCCTTTCGTTGGAGCCCAAAGGTGGTCCCGTTATCCTAGAAAGGAATGCATGTTGCCGACCATTACGGATCATCCTTAAGTAACTGATCCTACGTGATTTATCTGCGTAAGGTGTTGCTAGGATACATTCTGGTTGTTCATTTTCGAAATGATGTGAGCGAAGCCGAACACTTTCACAGCAAAAAAAGAATGCGCACATAAAAGCCAAAAGCGCGGCCAGGTGAGCCGCGCTCTCGGTTTCTGAAGAGGCAAAAAAGGATTCACGTATGTCTAGAATGGCGGTGACACCCCCTTGGCAACCACCGCCGCCCTAGTTCGTGCTTTTTCCGTTCATCCTAGTAATTAGTGTCGAAATGGGCCAAAGCGTTTCAATTAGAAGTAAATATTTTTGTTGTTTTCAAACGGCCAGTCTGAAACAAACGAGGTGCAGCACCTATTGCTACGCCTAAGTGCTTTTTATTCTTCACTTTCCGCGATGCGGAGGGCGCGTATTCTGCATCTTTCCGCGTGCCTTGTCAGTCGGGGAAGTAAGTTCTGCCAAGAGCAGGTTAGTGATCTTTTTCATCGTTTGTTCACGATCCAGCCCTAATGCTTGTTCGTAAGCATTGGCCACATGTCCTGCCAAATCAGCAAGGACGATGCCCAGGATTGGGGATCTTGCCATACAAGCGGATTGATGCTGACGTGTTGGCCGCCTTTGGCTACCCACATACGAACAACTTCAATCGCATTTGGATCTGATTCGGCAACAGGTGGAACTAGCAATTCATTTTTCATAGCTCGCCTTTGGGCAATTATTTGTTGGCACCGGTTCCAGTTGTGCCTGGTTGCGCTGACAGTTGGGCATTTTTCACCCATTTATCGAACCAAGTCACCATCTCCCACAGCGTATGCTCGGTGGATTCCCGGGCCAGATATCCATGCGCTTCAAACGGCAACTGCACATAGCGGACAATGCCGCCATTTCCCTTGATCGCCTGATACATGCGCTCGCTTTGGATAGGGAAGGTTCCCGAGTTATCGTCGGCCATGCCGTGGATCAGCAGGATCGGATGCTTGATTTTATCGGCATACATAAAGGGTGAGACCTTCATGTACATTTCCGGGGCTTCCCAAATGGTGCGGCGTTCGCTCTGGAAGCCAAATGGAGTCAGCGTGCGGTTATAAGCGCCGCTACGCGCAACTCCGGCGCGGAACAGGTCAGAATGGGCCAGCAGATTGGCTGTCATAAATGCCCCATAACTGTGTCCGCCCACGCCGACGCGGTCAGGATCGGTCACGCCCATTTCCACTGCTTTATCAATCGCGGCTTTGGCGCTGGCCACAACCTGCTCCACATAAGTGTTGTTCATGGTTTCAGGATCGCCAACGACCGGAATGGTGGCGTTATCCAATACGGCGTAACCCTGCGTGACCAGGAACAGGTGAGAAATACCGCTGATGGTGGTAAAGCGATATTGCGATCCGGAAACCTGTCCGGCTGTGTCGGCGTCGTTGAACTCCAACGGATAAGCCCACACGATGGTCGGCAGCTTCGTGCCTTGCTTGTAATCGGCAGGAAGGTAAAGCGTGAAAGAAAGCTGCACCCCGTCCTCTCGCTTGTAAGTCACAAGCTGCTTGGTAATGCCATGCAGCTGTGGAGCAGGATCAGGAAAGTTGGTGACTGCTTTTTTGTCTGCTCCATTCACCGTGCGCACAAAATAGTTCGGCGGTTCTGAAGGACTTTCATGGCGGGTGATGAAATGCGAGTTGTCGTCTCCCATCAGTGCGACCACGGATTCATATTGGCCGGCTTCGCACTGGAACATGCGCTCGCCTTTGTGCGTGTCCATGTCAAAGCGGTCCAGGAAAGGGAACTCGCCTTCCTGCGAGGCGCCACTGCCAACCAGAAAAATGGAGCTGCCTTCCTGTCGCATCACCTGCTTGCCATTGGGCAAGGTGGTCATCAGAGGAGATCCGGGATCGCGGTAGCGGTCGCGTATGGAGCGCTCCCAAATCAACTGGGGCTGATCGCCGGGCTGCGCCACATTGATGGTAAAAGTGCGCAGCCAGCGGCGGTCGCGATTGTAATCATGCACCAGCCCAATTCCTTTGGCGTTCCATTCAATTGGTGAACCTGAGCGGAAGCCCCCGCCGCCCCCGCCAGCCGGAACAAAACGCTGCTCCAACTTCGCGAGTTCAACCGGATCGTCAGTAAACGGCGCGCTCAGCATCATCAACTGGTCGCGGAAGGGAACTTTAGTTTTGGGATCGCCGCCGTCAAGAGCATTTGCCCAGACCAGCGTTGCTGGTTGCATGGGTACCCACTCATAGTCGCGTGGGCCAAGCGGAACGCCCTCAATCGGAACGTGCTCTTCCAAAGGCAGACTGGCGACCTTGTATTCCATTTTTCCGGTCAGGTTCCAGACTTCAACTTCACGCGGGAATTCGCTTTCCGGAAGGATGTAAGAATATGGGTGCTGAATGCGGCTCACGAGTAAATGTTTGCCGTCTGGAGAAGCTTCAACGCGAGAAAAGATTCCCGGCTTGC